>CAZFVT010000283.1:0-529 GCA_964522355.1 uncultured Woeseiaceae bacterium
CACTGGCCCGGCATTTCATGGAGCTAACCGCGAAGCGCTACCGGAAGCCCGAGCGCGAATTCAGCGATGCGGCCCTCGCCGCGCTTCGTGCCCACGACTGGCCAGGCAACGTGCGTGAGTTCTCGCACGTTGTCGAGAGGGCGATGATTCTTTCGGACGGCGAGCGGATCGAGGCCGATGATCTGAACCTGTCGCGAGCTCGACCTACGGCGAACGCGTCGAGTCTCAACCTCGCCGCGAACGAGCGGCGGCTCATAGAACAGGCGCTCGCCGATTCTGGTGGCAACATCTCCCACGCCGCGGCGGCGCTCGGCATCACGCGGGCCGCGCTCTACCGGCGTATGGAGAAGTTCTCCCTGTGAAAGCCCGACTGCGCGCGCGATTCCGACTGGCAATTGTTGCCCAGGTGCTGGCACTGGTCGTCGTTGTTCTGCTGTTCGCTTTCTCGGCCTTGGAGACATCATTTTTGGCCGTGCCGGCGGTCCTGGGTGTCGTGATTGCGCTGCAGGTCTCCGGCCTGGTGCGAAGC
>CAZFVT010000283.1:539-4944 GCA_964522355.1 uncultured Woeseiaceae bacterium
TGAGGAGTGTGGAGCGGCATGTCGACACGCTGGAAGAGTTCTTCGCGGCAATCCACTACGAGGACCTGACCCGGCACTTCGTGGCCGACGATGTGGACGGCGAGCTCAAAGAGGCCTTCAATCGAATCATCGACCGGTTCCGGGACGCGCGGGCAGAGCGCGACGTCCAGGCGGGTTACCTGGAAACGATTGTTCGTCACGTGCCCGTGCCGCTGATGGCTGTGCGCGCCGACGGCAGCATGCGACTCGTCAACGCACCCCTGAAACGCATGACCGGGCTGGCCTCGATACGCAGTCTCGACGATCTCGCCCGGCTTCAGCCGGAACTGCCAACGCGCCTCGGCGAGATCGGCGCCGGCGAGCAGCGCCTCGTACAGGCGAGGTTCCATGACGTTCCGGTTGAGCTCCGAGTCTCGGTTTCCGAGCTGAGGCTCGACGGTGAGACCGAGCGCATCTATTCCGTCGAGAACATCTCGGGCGAACTCAGCGCCCGCGAATCCAGCGCGTGGCGAAACCTCATCCGCGTGCTGACTCACGAAATCATGAACACCCTGACGCCGGTGGCCTCTCTGGCCGAGACGTCTATTGAGATTGCCAGGGACGACGGCGCGCCTGAGGAAATCCGCGAGGCGGTCGCAACGATCGCGCGGCGCAGTCGGGGTCTGATCGGATTCGTCGAGCGCTATCGTGAGCTCATGCAGCTGCCGACGCCGCAGCCCGAGACCGTTGTGATCGCCGAGGCGTTGAATGCCACGATTAGCCTGATGAAAGACGATCTCGCCGGCGTCGACGTAAAGGTGGAGGTTTCGCCCGGGTCGCTGAGTGTGCAGGCCGACCCGGCGCTGCTCGACCAGGTCCTCGTTAACCTGGTCCGGAACGCGGTGCAGGCTATGGCCGGACAGGGCAACGCTACCCTGAAGCTGAGCGGTAAGCTCGAGTACGGCCGTACACTGGTGCAGGTCAGGGACAACGGGCCTGGCATCGCCGAGGATCTCATTGACCAGGTGTTCGTGCCGTTTTTCACCACGCGTCGAGACGGCAGCGGCATCGGCTTAAGCGTCAGCCGCCAGATCATGATGGCGCACGGTGGGGAGCTGGTGGCCGCGTCCTCCGCCGAGGGCACGACCATGACCTTGCTGTTCTAGGTGCTGCTCAGGAGCCGAGTCGGTAGCGCAGCTTGACGATGAAGGTGTCGCCGAGCGGATCGTCCCAGGACTGTTCGAAGAGATCGCCGAAGTCCGTCAGCTCGACGCGGCGGCGGTCGCCACGCAGGTAAACGACGAAAAGATCAGACAGCGGCGCGATCTGCCAGCGGTAGCGTACCTGCAGGTTCAGGTTTGAGATGCTGAAGCTGTCGTCTTCCGTGCCCGGTTTCGGCACTTCCACCAGGTCATAGCTGCCTTCCGGGAGCTGGTAAAAGCGGTCTTCTTCCGCGTTGATGCCGATCCATTGCAGCGAGAACTGGAACTGCTGGTAGGCACTCGGGAAGAATCGGACGATGACCTCCGGGCGCCAGCGTTCGCCGACGAACTGGGTGAAGTCCTGGTCCTGCTGGTGCAGCAGCCAGCCGCCGCGATCCTGGTAGCTCGCCTGCGCCTCCAGCGAAAAACTGCTGACCGGTTGCCAGCGCAGGCCGGCACGGTACTCGAGCTGCTTGCCGTCAATGACTTCGTCTTCGTACTGGAAGCGGGCGTTAACGCTGAACTTGTTCGCCTGGTTGGTGCTGTACTCGATATTGAAACGATTACGTTCGCGGATTGCGTAGGTGCCGTTGCCAAAGCTGTTCTGATCATCAAAACGCGACGGGAACAGGCCGTAGAACATGTCGATGTTATCGAGATTGTTGAACGTTGCTTCGAAGCTGATCCCGTAGGCGCCGGAGACCTGCAGGCCTTCGTCGATGTTTTCGGCGTAGCGAATGAAAGGTGCGAGCCTGAAGTTGCGAATTCGGGTGAGACCGGACTTTAGCCATTCGAAACGGTAGCGAAGATCCTTCAGGTTCGGGCGCTGATTGAAGCCCAGGTCGTTGATCTCGAAGTCTTCGCCGAAGTAGGCGAGATCCAGCGAGTGTTTGATGCCCTGGCGCGGCGTGTATTCAAAATCGGCAAAGCCGCCAACGTCGCTGCCGGTATCGTCGACGTCGGAGAAGATCACCTGCGAGTCGACGCGGTAGCGGCCGTTGGTCGACAGGAAATGCCCGTCAACGGAGTTAACGATGGCGTCGGAGTCCGGGTGCAGCACGGCGGTCGAGAGGAAACCCAGGCCGCGATAGGCGGCATTCTGGCTGTCTTCATAGATAACGCGCAGGGCGCCGAAGTCGCGGCCGAGGCCGACATACTGGTTGTCATCATCGGCGAGCAGGTTGGTGTCGTCTTCGACGGCGGTCAGCACACCGTAGCGAAAGCCGCCAATCTGGCCAGTGGCTTTTGCCGCTGCAAGAACGTCAGCCACCTTTAGCGCCTCGCGCTGCGGCAGCCGTACGCCGTCAGGAAAGTCGGGGCGCCGAGGTCGTCCGCCAATACGACGTGTGTTAAGCACGGTCAGGATGTTGTTGCCGCCGCTGGTGGCCCGCGGTGTTGCATCAAATACCTCGCGGCCTTCCAGGAAGAACAGTCGGCGCTCCGGGAAGAAGGTCTCGTTGGCCGTCAGGTTCACGTCGACATCGTCAGCCTCGGCCGCGCCAAAGTCGGCGTTGAGCGCTGCGGTCAGCTGGAAGTTACTTGAAGGGCGCCAGAAGATATCCGTGCCAGCCTTCCAGGTCGTCTCCTGGTCGACGTTGTCCATGTTCGTCGTGACGTAGGGAAACAGCGCCCACTGCTGTCGCGGCGCGACGTCGACAAGTTCCAACGGTTGTAGCGCACTCAAGAAGCGTGGCAGGGAGTTTGGCAGTGCCGGCCAGGCCCAGCGTTCGTTCAGGTATCCCACGGTCCGGGATCCGTAAAAGCCCATACGCCTTACATTGCCGGTGGTCGGCATTGCCATCTGTGACCAGGGAACGAAATACTCGGCCGACCAGCCGGTGTCGGTCACTGCGGTAGACCCGTACCAGGCGCCGTCCCAATCGCGCTGGAACTGCCGCTCCGGGAGCACCGTGCCGTCGCCCTGACTGTCGCCGAGTGCGAGGCTCATCCAGTAGCCGTAGCGGCCGCCGCCCGAGGTATCCAGGGTGAAGGACACGAAGTCCCGAGTCTCGTCACGACCGTCCCGCGGTGTTATGCGCTGGATCAGAGTTTCGGTCGGCTGATCCATATCGAAGGAAACGTAAACGCCTCTTTCCGTGTAAAAGATCCGAATTCGGGTCTCGTGCGTCGGCGCGGCCAGCGTGTCCGGAACAATGACTCGGAGGTTACTGTTGGGAATCACGCGGCCCCATGCGTCTTCGTCGAGCCGCCCGTCGATGTCGATGTTCGCTTCCGCTTCACTCAGGCGCAGCAAGCGTATCGGCGCCGCCGCATCCATCGAGATTTCCACCGCGTCGAGGTCGCCCTGGGCGAATGCGAAGGTGCCCGACAGCAGGCACGCGAATGCCGCCGCCCAACGGCCCGCTCCGGTCCGGCCCGTTCTGCTTGTGGAAGAAACTGACGTCAACGCTTAATGCTCAAGTGATTAGCCTGCGAGGACAGGCTGGGCATGGATTATGCCCTCTCGCTCCAGAGCATAGTAACCGCCCAGGTCACATGTAACGGAAAATGGAACGTTGATCTTTGTCCCGAGGAAAACGCATCGGTGACGAAACTCCGTCGGAAGTTTCCGGTCTCAACCAAGTTGAGGCGTTGAAACACGCCGCGTGGGTTTATCTCGAACCGAACATCCGGTAGCTTTCCGCGACCGATTGGCAGCAGCCAGGAAACCGTATGACCCGACGACTCATCTACTGTGCGATTCTCCTCGCAGCCTCCCTGCCGGTGGCCGGCGCCGACCTGGTCAGGCAGTTTTCCGGCACCGGTTTCGCCACCACGGCCGAGTTTGAGGTTGAAGCGCCGTGGATTCTCGACTGGCGGGTGAATAGCGACTACCAGCAGTCCATGGCCATCGAGGTGCATCTGCTCGACGGCGGTACGGGTTTTCAGAAAGGCCTGGTGCTTTACACCAAGTATCCCAGCAACGGGGTGAGGATGTTCAACGAGAGCGGTCGATTCCGCTTTCGCGTGTCGGCAACCCTGGCGCGCTGGAGCCTCAAGGTCGAAGAGCTGACCCCCGAAGAAGCCGAGCTTTACACCCCGCGCAGGCCCTGAGTCAGGGTTTAGGTCAGGCGCTCTTGCGTCGGCCGCCGTACAGTTCGGCGAACACGTCTGCAAAAACTTCCAGCTCGTCGAGCTTGCCCATGCTGACGCGCATGTGGTTTTCCCAGCGACCGTAAGACCTTCTTATCTGCACGTTCCGCTCGCGCATGAGCGCGGCGAAC
>CAZFVT010000284.1:0-4939 GCA_964522355.1 uncultured Woeseiaceae bacterium
ACTACGGCGTGACCAAAGGGCGACTCAAGATCCTCGATCTTCTCAAGCCTGACTACATCAAGGTGGATGGCGAAATGATGTTTACCTTGATGAACGATATGAAGGTTCAACAGCAGGTTCAATCGGTCATCACAGAGGCCGACAAGCGAGGCATCGAAACCATCGCCGAACGTGTGGAAAATGCCAATGCCATGGCCGTGCTGTTCCAGCTCGGCGTCCATTACATGCAGGGACATTATGTCCACGAGCCGGAAGTCGTCCTGCAGGAACCGGAGACCGGCGGAACCACCGGTCTTGAAGCGCTGGCAAGCGCCTGAGCCCTGACCAGCAAGCGATTCCAGGCGACCAACCGAGTTCGTCCACACAAAATGTGCACTGGTTCACGGTTGCACGCCACGAACACGCACTTCTCCGGTTCATAGCCGCCACCTAGACTGACCCCTCTAATAAAGGCCAGCGTGCTGATTGCGGAAGCGGCATCACGGGCAGAAACGGCCAAGTGTCATAGCATGTCGGGCAGGTGCATCAGCATCCGAGCGGGAGATGGGAATTTTGAACAATTCGATAAACACGCAGTCACGGACCTCTCGGACCAAGCGGCGAAACAAGAAGTCCAAAACCGCCGGCCAACAGGTCATTCCCGCCCTTCTCGCAACCGGCGCCTGCGGCCTGGCGGCCGGGCCGGCGAACGCCTTGCAGCTCGGCGAAATTGAGGTTCAGTCGGCCCTGGGACAGCCCTTGCGCGCGAGCATCGCCTACGCATTGCGACCCGGTGAGCAGCTGGTCGATTCCTGCATTCTTCTAAAACCCGCAATGGGATTTCCGGCCATGGATCGCGCTGTCGTTTCAGTGGACGCCAGCCGCATACACATACGCGGCGTCGCCCCGTTAAAGGAGCCCATTGCTGCCATAGGCCTGTCCGTAAACTGCGCTTACACGGCCAACCTGACGCGCGAATACCTGCTCATGCTCGACCCGGTGCCGCTGCAGCCGGCATCGGCAAACGAGGTTCGGTTTGCACAAGCCGAGCAATCGCCTGCAGCGCCGGCTCCGACAGTGGCAGCGCGTACCCAACGCCCGGCTCCGAAAAACCGCGTTCCGGTCCAGCCCGACATCAGCCAGGCAACGACCTATCGAGTGCAACCGGGTGATTCGCTGTCCGGCATCGCCAGCCGCATAGAGAATCGCCCCGTCGGACTGTGGCCAGCAGTCGAGCAGATTTTCGCGGCTAACCCGGAAGCATTCATCGATGGCGACATCAACAAGCTCAAAGCCGGCAGCAGCCTGCTCATTCCATCGTTCGGCGCAGACTCAGCGCTGAGCATTGCCGCATCTTCGCCGCAAAATGGAGCCCTGGGGACGTCAGCTGAAGCTGTGGTCGCACCGGAGACAGAATTCGTTCAACCGACACTTGAAACGCCAGAATCCCGCATCGGCGAGACCGAGGCCGCTACAACGGTCCCGAGCGAGATGCCGGATGCGATCGATCAATCAATATCGGGCGCGTCAGATGCCGATGCGCTGAAGGACGACACGGGTGAGTTGACGACCGCCGCAACCCGCGATGCCGAACCAGTCCTCGCCAACAGCGAACCGGCTGGCAACGAAACCGAGGCTGTCGACACCACCGCCAACCTCATTCCCGGCGACATCATCATTACCAATGACGATGCGACCTCCGCGATTGAGCCCGCGGGTGCCGGAAGCGCGGAAGGCAGCTCCGGCTCGACAACGAGCTGGGCCGTCATGCTGGGGGGTGCCGGTGTGCTGATTGGCGCAGCGCTGTTCCTGTACGGACGTCGGTCGCGCTGGATACCGACGCCGCCTGCGGAGCCCGCAGAATCCGAGGCAGAGATACCGGATGACGCTCCGACAACGCGCAATCGAGTACTGGCGAAAGTCGACTTTGACGTTAGTCAGCTCGCCGAAGGGTCGGCGACCAGCCTGCTGGACGCCGATCTCGACGAGGGCACCGGCCTGACGCCAGCACTGACGGCAGCGTCTGTTGACGGCGAGGATTTTGCCGAAGCTGCAGCAAGGACGATCGAGGAAGATGCTCCACCGATTATCGTGTCGAACGGCCCAGTCGAGCCGCAGACGATTCTTGAGAACGAGGTTCTGCCTACCGACGACGATGAATACGACGTTTCCATGATCATGGATGCGACCTTGCACAAGTTCTCAGACAGCGACGTGACGGCCAAGGAACTCAAGGCCGTCGCCATTGAGGAAAGCGCGTCGGATGATGAGGACGACTACACCCTCAGCAACGCCCTCGATTACGACATTCTCGAGCAGGACTATGAAGAGGGACTGTCGGCGACGCAGATGCTGGACAACGAGATCATGGCCGCCGCGGAGGAGCTTAAGAGCCGGCTTGATGGTTCCGACGATATCGACGACTCGCAGTCCATCCCCGCGCTGTCGGAATCTGAAGTGGACATCGAAGCCACGTTCAGTGACGACCTGACGGCATCGATGCAGAGCACGGCGCTAATCGATGCAGGTGTACGCGTCGAGGATTCAACCAACGTTATGCTGACCGACGAGTCCGCACTGACCGGCGAGCAAACCGCCATGCTGCCCGCCGAGGACCTGGTTGAAGCCGACGACGATGAAACTGCCGTCGTGGCCGCGGAAGACCTTGACGAGGAAATCGAAGAGCTGGGCTCGGACAAGACGGCAGAGATACCGCACGCGCAGATCGAGCGAATGAACATCGAGGACACCAGCGCCACGACGGAGCTGACGGCCGAAGTGACGGCAGAATTACCGAGCGCCGTAAACGACGACACCGCCGAGATCAGCGTTGAGTCCGGCGAATATCGAACGCGGAAATCCGCGAGCCAGGAATAGCTGACAGTCTCGCGCGAAAAAAGCGCGAGATTGATTCAGAGCCGGACAGCTACTCCGAAGAGTTTCGACCGATGCCCTCGAGCGAAACGACCTTGCGCCAGCCCTTGGGCAGCAGACGCCCTCTTAGGGCGCGTTCACCGTAGTATGGATCCGTATCGTTCCACTTGATCGTCATATTGCGGGTGGGCGTCCTGACGAGCAGGTTGCCATCCTCGGGCACGACGGCGACGGCGACCAAAGTCTCTTCACCCGCCTTGTAGAGCTTGCTGGGAATGTTGATGAGCTTGATGCCCTTGCCCTTACCCAGCTCCGGCAGCTCATCGAGCTCGAACATAACAAGCCGCCCTTCGCTGGATACGGCAGCAACCAGGCACTCGGCATTCGCGGGAACGGCTGCCGGTACCACCGCGCGGCCACCGGCCGGAACGCGGAGTATCGCCTTGCCGGCACGATTGCGAGACATCAGGTCTTCCAGCTTCGCAACGAAACCGTAGCCTGCATCGCTGGCGATGAGCCAGCGATCAGCGGGCTCGCCAAGCATGGCGCCGCAGAACTCGGCGCCATCCGGCGGTTTGAAACGCCCCGATAATGGCTCTCCCTGACCGCGCGCTGACGGCAGCTGGTTTGCCAGCACGCTGTAGACGCGGCCCGAGCTGTCGATAAACATCGCCTGCTGATTGCTTCTGCCGCGGGCCGACGCGAGGTAGGCATCCCCGGATTTGTAGCTCAGCGCATTCGCATCAATGTCGTGACCTTTTGCGGCGCGCGCGAAACCACGCTGCGACAGCACCACGGTCACGGGCTCGTTTGCAACGAGGTCGGACTCGTCAATAGCCTGTGCAGCCTCGCGCTCGACAATCTCTGTCCGGCGCTCGTCGCCGTAGGCTTCTGCGTCTTCAAGCAGCTCTTTCTTGATCAGCGTCTTGAGCCGGGCGGCGCTCTTCAGCGTTTTCTCAATAACGTCCCGCTCTTCGGCCAGCTCGTCCTGCTCGCCCTTGATCTTGATCTCTTCCAGCTTGGCGAGATTGCGCAACCGCAGGTTGAGAATGGCTTCGGCCTGGATGTCCGATAGCTTGAAGCGCTTCATCAGTACCGGCTTGGGCTCATCTTCGTTTCGGATGATGGCGATAACCTCATCGATGTTGAGGTAGGCAACCAGCAAGCCGTCAAGAATGTGCAGCCGATCGAGCACGATTCCGAGGCGGTGCTCGAGGCGCTTACGGACCGTGTCCTTACGAAACCGGATCCACTCGGACAGCAGCTCGACGAGATTGAAGAGCCTTGGCCGGCCGTTGAGACCGATGATGTTCATGTTGACGCGCTGGGTGCGCTCCAGCGAAGTCGTCGAGAACAGGTGAGACATGAGCTGGTCCGCATCGACACCGCGTTTCTTGTCAATGACCAGCCGGGTCGGCTCCTCGAGATCAGACTCGTCGCGAATATCGGTTGCCTGCGGCAGCTTCTTGCTCGTGATCTGCGCGGCAATCTGTTCTTGCACCTTCTTCCCGGAGACCTGGTAGGGCAACTGGGTAATGACGATGTTGCCCTTCTCCACCTTGTATCTCGCCCGGATCCGCAGCGTGCCGGTGCCCGTTTCGTAGATCTCGCGAATATCCGCCGCTGGCGACACGATCTCACCGCCGGTTGGCAAATCGGGCGCCTTGATGTGTTTCATCAGATCGGCGACGGTCGCTTTGGGCTTGTCGATGAGGTGGACCAGCGCGCTGACGACTTCTTTCAGGTTGTGTGACGGCACGTCGGTGGACATGCCAACGGCAATTCCGGTTGTGCCGTTCAGCAGCAGGTTTGGCAGTCGGGCGGGCAGCAGCGCTGGCTCGGAAAGCGTGCCGTCAAAGTTCGGCACCCAGTCGACCGTGCCTTGCCCCAGCTCCGCAAGCAGGCTTTTGGCATAGGGTGCCAGCTTCGACTCGGTGTAGCGCATGGCAGCGAACGACTTCGGGTCGTCCGTGGAACCCCAGTTACCCTGGCCGGAGATGATGGGGTAGCGGTAAGAGAAGTCCTGCGCCATCAGGACCATCGCTTCGTAACACGCCGAATCCCCGTGGGGGTGGAACTTGCCGAT
>CAZFVT010000285.1:0-4924 GCA_964522355.1 uncultured Woeseiaceae bacterium
ATCATCACCGAGAGAATCAGCGCGACGACGCCAACGAAGATGGCGATGCCGGCGTACTGGATCGCAATGACCTTGTGGTCCTGGCTCCAGACGTATTTCTCGATAAATGTATGCGGATCGTGATGCTCCTGTTCGTGATCGCGATCGGCTATTGCAACGTAGGCCATAGGGCTCCCCTTGAAACCTCGGTGTTCAGTTCACTACCGCGCATCCGGCGCGGACTCAATCCATCCAGTGTCTACAACTAGTCCAGGTCCGCGACCTGGTTCGCACCTGCCGGCACCGGCAAGGTGTTTATGTACGCAATGACGTCGTTGATCATGTCGTCCGACGTCAAGGTGCGTCCCATGAAACTCATCTGCTTGCCGTAGTAGTCCTTCGGGTGCTGTCCGCGCACGCCTTCACGGAACTTGACGAGCTGTCTTTGCAGGTACCAGTCGGTCATACCGGCCATGCGCGGCGCGTTCATGGTTTGCAGGCCTTCACCCTGTCCGCCGTGACAGTAAGCGCAGTAGCCGTAGATGCGCTGTCCGTTGGCGACATCGCCCGCAATCGTGGCTTCAGCCGGCGTATCCGGGAACGTCTGAATGTGCGCGATGACGTTCTCAAGCGCAGCTTCGGTCGCCAGCGTTGCCGCCATCGGCCGCATCTGCTGTCCATAGACATCGTCCTGGTGAACGCCGCGAATACCTTCCTGATAGTTGGCGAGCTGCTTTCTCAGGTACCAGGGTTCCTGGCCGGCAAGCTTCGGCGCATTTAGCGCTACCTGGCCTTCGCCCTGCTGGCCATGGCAGGCGGCGCATACGGCATACTGCGCTGCACCTACGTTAGGATCGCCAGCAAGCCGGGTTGCCGTCTGCTGGTAGGTAGGGTTGCTGGCAAGCCAGGTTTCATATTCATCTTCGGAGCCGACGATGACGGCGCTGCGCATGGTGTGATGGGCGATGCCGCACAACTCCTCGCAGAGCACTTCATAACGACCGGCGACCGTCGGTGTAAACCACAGGTAGGTTTCCATGCCCGGAACCATGTCCATCTTCACGCGGAACTGGGCAACCGTGAAGTTGTGCAAGACGTCCTTCGAGCGAAGGTTGATCTTGACGGGTCGGTTGATCGGCAGGTGCAGCTCCGAGTCGCGGATCAGTACGTCGTCCTGACCCAGTGGATCGTCAGGATCCATACCGAAAGGGTTGTCGACTGAAATCAGGGTGGAGTCGACGTTACCAAACTGACCGTCCTCACCCGGCAACCGATAGCTCCAGTGCCACTGCTGGCCGACAGCTTCCACCTGGAGCGCGTCTTCGGGCACGTTGACGAACTTGGCCCAGACGAAGAGCCCGGGCGCCAGCATCGCCGCGACGCCGATCGCAGTGATAATCGTCAGAACGGTTTCGAGCTTCTTATTCTCAGGGTCATACGCCGCTTTTTGCCCGGGGCGGGCGCGATACTTGATGACGCACCAGGCCATAAACAGGTTCACCGCAACAAATACGATACCGGTGACGACGAAAGTGATGTCGATGGTGAAATCGATCTCGCTCCAGTTGGACGCGAGCGGTGTAAAGGTCCAGGGACTGAGGAAGTGGAATATCAGGCTCCCGACCACGAGCACGATCAGCAAAACTGCTATAGGCATACCTATCGCATCCTTCTTACGTCAGATTGGAAAAGCCGTACAGCAGGGAACGAGCTGCTGGCCTTGCAGATAATCGGCGCGGAACGCACCTTCGACTTTCTTATGGGTCGATCCAAATTGTCCCCCGCAGCGAGCCTGCTCGCCGCCCCCATCTCGATTCCTGAGATTGCGCGTGTAGCGCACCTGCAATGTCAGGGTACTGCCGATGCAGCGACCCCCATCGCTTTATTCGACGAGGGCAGGATATGGGATTACGAGGGCAAAATCCAGACGCTGCGGGGCCTCGGGAACACGCCGGTTCACTGGGCGAATCCGGGGCGGAAATTTACGCGATGCGTTACACGTTGCCTAAAGCGTAAAGCGAAGATCACTGCCGAGTTTCTCGCGGGCCTTTTCGAGGTCCGACTTGAGGTTATCGAGCTCTTTCTCCAGCGGCTCGGCGAAATCGGCACTGCGCACGTCCAGCGGCACTTCAACCAGCGGCGACCGCTCGATCGTCGGCGGCTCGCTATCCGTCAGCCGAGGTACGTCAGGCGCCCCGGTCTCAGCGCCCTGGTTGAAGAAAACGATCAGCAGCAGTGCCGCGGCGCCTGTCAGGCTGCTCATTAGCCACCAGGTAAGCGAGTGCTGCGGCTTTCCTTTTGGCTCGACAATTGGCTGTGTCGCCCGAATCGATGCCTTCAATCGAGCGGCCAGCTCCGGCGAGACGTCGGCCGGAATCGCCTCGGCGTCTGCTTTGAGTTGCTCGTCAAATCTGTCCATACGCATTCTCTTTGGTTTGTTCAGCGGCAAGATCGCCGGCCGCCTTCGCCAGACGCTCGCGCGAGCGCATCAAGGTCACCTTGGTCCAGGACGTCGAGCGTTCGAGAGATGTCGCGACGTCACGCACCGGCATATCCTCGACGTAGCGCAACCACATGGCGGCATAGGCGTCGTCGCTCAGCACGCGCCTCGCGGTCAGCCACAGGTTCTCGCGACTGGACTGGGCGGACACCTCGATTAGCGGATCGGACTCGGATGAAGTCGCGACCTTGTCCAGCTCGTCGCCGGCAACCGTTTCGCCGCGCGCTTCGGCGCGAGCGGCGTGCCGCGCTGCTTCCCGCAGCGCGATTCGATAGAGCCAGGTGCTGAATCGCCACCGCTGATCGTAGCTGGCCAGATACCGATAGGCATTCACAAAGCTGTCCTGCAAGACGTCCTCGGCGTCGGCGCGCGAATTCCCTCGCGACATGAGAAACCGCAGCAGCCGTTGCTGGTATCGCTCAACCAGCACTTCGAAAGCGCGGCGGTCGCCCCGGCATGTCGCCTGGACAAGGTCTTCATCAGCCTGCATTGCCAGAGGAGCTTCCGTTGCTCTAGTCGCCCAGCAGCCTTACGACGTTCGTCGGCTCGAGCACGGTGGACACCTTGAGCGTACTGCCTTCAACCTCGACCCGAGTGTTGCGCAGCAAGTCGGCGACCTCCGGGTCGATGTCGCTGCTAAACGCCTGCAATGCGATCAGACCGTTGACGATACTGCCGAGGGAACTGGTCATCTCCGGATCCGCACCGATCAGAGTCATGTCCATTGCAATCAAACCGTTCTGCTCCGACACCAGTACCGCCGCCTGCTCGGTATTGCGCAGGATGTTGGAGTCCCAGTCGTCGTCATCGTCGGCGAACTCGGAGGTTCTCATGCCCGCCTGGACAAACTGCTTGTCGGCCGAAAGGACGATGATCGCGCCGTTGTGATTACCCGCACCAGGCAGGCGCCCCTTACTGTCGATCAAGGCCCGAATCTGGTCCTCGTCAGACGCCGCAAGAATCCTGCCGTCAACAGAGAACGTGAAATAGCCCGAATGGCGGATCGAGTCTTCGGCGTTAAGCCGCGTGCTGCCGTTATCGTTACCGGCTTTGTAGTAAATCGCGTCGCCGTAGCTTCTCTGATCGAACTTGCCACCGCTCTGGGCAAAGGCGGCGGCGAGAATCTTGTCTTTCAGGCCCTGATCAATGTTGCCCTCGACAATCGCGATTACGCCGGAACCGTCATTGGAGAAGGCTGTGAAGCGTTTGACGGCGTCGCCGAGATCGATTTCGAACTCTTCATTGACCTCCACAATGACTTCATCTTCCAGCCAGGCATAAAGCGGCTGGCCCGCATCACTGTCCTTGAGCTGCTCGAAATCGGCATGCATATACCACTCGGTCTCGGCAGGCAGATCGCTGGCGCGTAAGTCCGCATAGGCCAGCAGCGGCAGCGACAGAGCCAGGCACAGCAGGGTTCCGGTGGATTTCAACATGGGGTTACCTCGACAAGAATGCTCAACGTTGCCGGCTTATAGTGCGCGCCGGCCGAAAAGGTTACACCCGGAGCGAAAAAATCCGCACCGCCCATGCTGCTCGCCGAGACTCAGGCTTCGTAGGTCGTCTTGCCGCCCATAACGGTGCGCACAATGCGGATGTTGACGAGATCGTCAGGATCGACAACGTGCGGGTCTCGCTCGAGCATCACGAAATCGGCCAGCTTGCCGGCCTTGAGCGAACCTTTCCGGTGCTCCTCGAAAGACGCGTAGGCACCGTGCACGGTGCAGATGCGCAGCGCCTCCTCCACGGATATTCGCTGGCTCGGACCCCATACCCGCCCGCGGACATCCTTGCGCGTGACCATGCTTTGCAGCGCCATCATCGGCTCGTACGGGCCCGGAGTGTAATCCGACGCAGGTGCAACCGGGATGTCATAGTCGAGGAAGCTGCGGTGGGCAAACATGGACTCCATTTTCTCCGGCCCGTAGTCGACCCACTTGTTGCCGTGGTAATAGGCGTAGGTGTAGAAGGGTGTCGGTACGACGCCGGCCGCCTTGATGCGTTCGAGAAGCTCGGGATTAACGAGCGAGCAGTGCTCGATGCGATGCCGCGGGTTCGGGCCATCGTGTCTTGCCAGCACCCGCTCATAGGCATTCAGAACCATGTCGATCGTTACGTCGCCGTTCGCGTGAATGCCGACCCGGAAGCCGTGCGCGGTCGCGTCTTCGACCGCGTCATAAATCTCTTCCTGCGACATCGTCAGGATGCCGAAGTCGCTGGTGCCGTGATAGGGCGTGCTCATGTACATCGTGCGTTCGGAGGCTGAACCATCGGCCGAAAATTTGACCGCACCGACGCGAATCACGTCGTCACCGAAGCCGGAGCGAATGCCGGCCATCTTGAAACCCTCATACACCTTGCTGTTGCCGCCCGGCATGTAGGCAACCCGGAAGTAGAGCTCGCCGGCATCCCTGGCATCCTGGTAGGCCACTAGGTCGTCATAGG
>CAZFVT010000286.1:0-4921 GCA_964522355.1 uncultured Woeseiaceae bacterium
GTCGAGCTCGGCACGCATGTTCACGCGGAGCCGCATGAATGGTCGGTGCGCGGCCAGAACGGCAAGATGAAGTACTTCCTCGGCCTGTCGCTGTTCGACCCGGACGGTTACTTCTACGAGTGCAACCAGCTGCTGCGGGAAGGCGACTAGGCGGCGTTCCACCAACGCTGCCGCTGACACCGTGAACGAAGACCGGAACTGCCAGTGGCGCATTGCTCGTCGCCCTGACGGCAACGTCGTAGCGGAGGACTTCAGCTACGCCGAGACGGACGTTCCATCACCCGGCGACGGCGAGTTCCTGCTAAAGACCTACTACGTCAACGTCGCGCCGGTCATGCGCATGTACATGAGCGGTGAGTCGGTGGCCGGCGAAGCACCTCTCGCCATTGGCGATGTGATCCACGGCCGCGGCGTTGCCGAGGTAATCGAGTCGTCACACCCGGAATTCCGGGTCGGTGACTTTGTCCATGGCCAGGTCGGCTGGCAGACCTACAAGGTTTCCCGGGGCACGGCGCAGGAGAAGTTTCGCAAGGTGCCGGACCTCGGCATTTCCTATTCCGCAGCGCTGGGCGCGCTGGGCATGACGGGGTTTTCCGCCTACTTCGGCTTTGTCGACTGCGGCAAGCCGCGCGAGGGCGACGTCGTGCTGGTGTCCGGCGCGGCGGGCGGCGTCGGCAACCAGGTAGTGCAGATCGCGAAGATCCTCGGCTGCACCGTCGTCGGCATCGCGGGAGGCAAGGAGAAATGCGAGCTGATCCGCTCGCTCGGCTGCGATGACGTCATCAACTACAAGGACGGCGACATCGCCGAGAAAATCCGCAGCGCCTGCCCCGACGGCATCGATCTCTACTTCGATAACGTCGGCGGCGAGACGCTTTCCGCCGTCCTCGACAACCTGGCCATGCACTCACGCATCGTGCTGTGTGGCTCCATCTCCGAATACCTCCGCGATGAGCCTTACGGGCTTACCAATTACACGAAGCTTCGGCGCACGAACTCCACGATGCAGGGGTTTTTCATCTACAACCACGTGGATGATTTTGACCGTGCGGAGCGGGATATGGGAGAGTGGCTCGCCTCAGGCCGGTTAAAACCGCTTGAGCATGTCTTCGAGGGATTCGAGGCGTTACCTGAGGCACTGGCAAGCCTCTACTCCGGGAAGAACACGGGAATTGCGATGGTACGCGTCCGCCCGGGCCCCTACGACAAGGTCAACTGACATGGCTAAGAACGACTACCTGCGATTCCAGCGCGGCAACTTCGTGGTGCGGGACATCGACAAGTCACTCACTTTCTACCGGGACGTTCTCGGCTTCGAGCTGGCTTTCCTGAAAGACTCCCCGGACGATTCATATTCGTATCCGGTCTTCGAAATCGATACGGCGCACAAGCTGCGCTTCGCCGTATTGAGCACCGAAGAGCAGGTTCGCGTCATGGCTCTGACCGAGGTGCCGACCGAACTCGAGAGCCTGCCAATGCCCCGCCGGAGCGCCATCGTTCTCGAGGTGGGCGATGTTGACGCCGTCGTCGAGGGCGCGAAGGCGGCCGGCCTGCACGTCTACAAGGAAGAAGAACTACACACCCATGACGGCCGTGTGGGCCGCGAAGTTGGCATCGTCGACTTCGACGGCAACCTGGTGGTCATCTACAAGATTCCGAAGACGGGTTCATAGTTATGAGCGACACAGAGCGGCAATACCCTTCACCCCGCTATGCCTGGTACATGGTAGGTATCCTGACGGTCGCGTACATACTTTCGTTTGTCGATCGCTACGTGCTTGGCCTGTTGATCGAACCGATCAAAGCCGATCTCGGATTGACCGACACACAGATCGGCTATCTCCTGGGGCCGGCGTTCGCCATCTTCTACGCCACCATGGGCTTACCGCTCGGTTACCTGGCCGACAAGAAGCGCCGAACCTTTATCGTAGCTGCCGGCATATTCATCTGGTCCTTCGCGACAGCAGCGTCAGGGCTGGCCAGAAACTTCACCCACATGTTTATCACGCGAATCAGCGTTGGTGTTGGCGAGGCGGCACTTAGCCCCTGCGCCATGTCGATGATCTCCGACAGCTTTCCGCGGGAGAAGCGTGGCCGGCCGATTGCGTTTTATTCCGCCGCCCTGTCTCTCGGCGCGGGCATCGCATCGCTGGTCAGCGCAGCCGTACTGACCTGGGCGAAGTCGTCGCAGGAGGTTGCCCTGCCCATCGTAGGCACCGTCGCGCCCTGGCAGTTCACCTTCTTCGTCGTAGGCCTGCCCGGCATAGTGGTTGCCGCCATCATGTTCACGGTTCGCGAGCCCAAACGGCAGCGCACGCCGGGTTCCGAAGTGAAGCCCCAGTTCTCCGTCATGCTGAGACACGTTTTCAGCAGGGTGAAAATCTACGGCAGCTTCGTGGCCTTCGTATGTCTGATGACGATCTGCGCTTACAGCCAGGGCTGGAACGCACCGATGTTCCAGCGCACCTGGGGCTGGGAAGCGCAGCAGTACGCGTTCATCAACGCGATTGTATTGCTGGCCATTGGCCCGGCAACCGTAAACCTGGCCGGTTGGGTCAATGACAAATGGTTTGAGCAGGGCAAGCAGGACGCGCCGCTGAAGATCATGATTATCGGCGCTCTCATCTTCGTGCCAACCGGGATCATCGCGCCGCTGATGCCGAACCCCTGGCTGGCAATGGCCGTCTACGCGGTGAACACCGTCGGTATAGCTACAACCACAGCAACCGGCGTTACCGGGTTAATGAACATCACACCTGCGGAGATTCGTGGACAGACCGTGGCTCTTTACTACATGGCTATCAGCTTCGCCGGCCTGTTCCTCGGCCCGACGACGGTGGGCTGGATGTCCGACAACGTCTTCGGCCCGGAGAATCTGAACTACGCCGTTGCCGCCGTGCCGGCGATGTATGGCATTCCGATCCTCCTGCTTTCGGGCTTCGCGCTTCGCGTGTACCGGGCTGAACTCGAGCGGCAGGCGATTGCCTGACCCGTCGCGATGAAGGTGACTCGCAAAATCTATGCGAATACGTCCGCTGGGCAGGTTCACGCGCGGATCGCCGGTCCGGATGGAGAGGTAACGGGCAGACCTTTGCTTTGCCTGCACCCGGCACCCTCCAGCGGACTCTACTTCGAGACCGTCATGCCGATGCTGAACGATGGCCGACAGGTCATTGCGCCGGACTATCCCGGCTACGGCGGCTCCGACGCGCTCGACAGTCCGCCGGGCATTGAGGATTACGCGGGCAGCATGCTCGAACTCCTCGATGACCTCGGGATCGAGCAGCCGGTCGACGTACTCGGCTTCCACACCGGCTGCCTGGTCGGCGCCGAGATGGCGCTTCAGCGACCGGATGCCATACGCCGACTCCTGCTCTGCGACGTGCCCTACTTTGCCGCCGAGGCGCGGGCCGGGCTGAAGAAGAAGATGGCCGTGCCGATGCCGGTCAGCCCGGAACTGACGAGTATCGAAGGCGCGTGGTCGTTCAACGTTTCTGGCCGGGTTGACGACGTACCGCTCGAGCGATGCATAGCGCTGCTGGCCGAACACCTGCGCGCAGGCAGCCACGACTATTTCGGCTTCGACGCGGCGTTCAGCTATCCCTGTGAGAACAAGCTTCCGGCGCTGACCGTCGAGACCACGGTCCTGGCCACGCAATCGGGACTGCACGATGCGTCCGTTGCCGCCGCCGACATCATTCTCGGCGCCACGCTGGTCGACGTGACCGAGGTAACGTCGGCCGTCTTCGAGGACCGGGCCGAAGCCATTTGCCGGCGAATCAACGCCGCTCTCGCCTAGAGGAGAAAACAATGGGCGCATTCATGATCATCCAGGCCAGGATCACCGATCCCGAGCAATTCATGGAATACGCGAAACGCACGCCGGCGCTGATCGAGAAGTTTGGCGGCCGTTATCGCTCGATGCGCGGCGCGGCCGAGCAGCTCGAAGGCGCCGCAGACGACCGGAAAATTGTCATATCCGAGTGGCCCTCCATGGACGCGGCGCTGTCGTTCTGGAATTCTGACGAGTACGCCGAAGTTCGGATGTTCCGCGAGGGAGCGGCCGAGATCGACGTCAACCTTGTAGAGATTACCGGCGACTAAACGTATGGCAGATTCTATCGATCGTTACTCGGCACTGGCGCTGCAAACGCGTTGCGAAACGGTTAACAAGGTCGACAAGGCCGGCGCGCGTGAGGCGATGCTCGCGACCATCGAACGCATTGATGAGCAGATTCGCGGCTCCTTCGTGCTCATCGGCCCTTCGCTGAAACTGGTTGTGCTGCCCGAGTACTTCATGACGGGATACCCCGTTGGTGAAACGATCGACAGCTGGGCCGATAAGGCCGGCATCGCGCCCGGCGGGCCGGAATACGAGGCGCTGTCAGGCGTCGCCCAGAAGCACGGCATTTACCTCGCGGGCAACGCCTACGAGACCGACGATCACTTCCCGGGCCTGTATTTCCAGGCGTGTTTCATCATCGCGCCATCGGGAGACGTGATCCTGCGCTACCGACGCCTGATTTCGATGTTTGCGCCAACGCCGCACGATGTGTGGGACAAGTACCTCGACATCTACGACATTGACGGCGTATTTCCCGTCGCCGACACCGAGATCGGCAAACTGGCGTGCAGCGCGTCAGAAGAAATCCTCTTTCCGGAGATTACCCGCGCGCATGCGCTCCGCGGTGCCGAGGTCATCCTCCACTCGACCAGCGAAATCGCGAGCCCGGATCTGACGCCGAAGGACATTGCAAAACGCGCCCGCGCCATCGAGAACCTGGTCTACGTCGTGTCGGCCAACAGCGGTGGTCTGTACGGTGAGGGTATTCCGGCAAACTCGGTGGACGGTATGTCAAAGATCGTCGACCACAAGGGCAACGTGCTCATCAGCGCGCAGACCGGTGAGACGATGGTCGCC
>CAZFVT010000287.1:0-4915 GCA_964522355.1 uncultured Woeseiaceae bacterium
AAAAAACCGGTAACTATCCCGGCGTCACCCTTGAACGGCACACGGGCACGCTCACCGCCGGCGGCAGCATGCTGGAACTGGTCGATCTTCCCGGGACTTTCGCGCTCAGCGCGCAGTCGCTGGAAGAGGCCATCGCCGTCGATGTCATCCTGGGTCGCCAGGAAGACGCGCCGCCACCGGCCGCCATTCTCGCCGTCATCAGCGCTACACATCTTTACCAGGGTCTCTACCTGCTGCAGCAACTGATGGAGCTAGAGGTTCCGATAGCGGTTGCGCTCACCATGACCGATGCGGCCGAGGCCGCCGGACAACGGGTGAACGTCGAGGCACTGGAGTCAGCGCTTGGCGGTGTCCGCGTGTACCCGGTGATTGCGACAACTGGCAAGGGCATCGATGCCTTGCTGGAGGCCCTACCCGGACTCAAGGATGCGGAGCCCCCGGCACTCCCCGAATTCTGGCCAGAGCTCCGTGCGACAGCCGACCGGCTGTGCGCGATGCCAGCAGAAAAGCTGCCTCGCGTCGAAATCGAACGAGCACTCATCGAGCCGGACAGCGTGATGGCCCGGCGCGTCGCCGCGGAGCTCGGCGCCAACGGCGAGGCAGCGCTCGCGGATGCCCGGAAGGAGCTGTTCGGCGATCAGCCGGCGCTGGCTGAAGAAGCACGGCATCGATACGGCTGGGTGCGCAACGTGCTGGATGGGGTCACCGAGTCTTCGCCGCCTTTGGCGACGGCGGCGTCACGCATTGTTGCCTGGCTGAATCGCCCGATTCCGGGAACGATAAGCCTGTTCGTTGTCATGGCGCTGGTCTTCCAGGCCGTGTTCGCCTGGGCGACGCCGCTCATGGACGCTATTGATGCGGGCGCGGCTGCGCTCGGCGCACTGGTCACCCAGGCGATGCCTGAGGGTCCGCTGGCAAGCCTGCTCGCCGACGGTGTAATCGCCGGCGTTGGCAGCGTCGTCATATTCCTGCCGCAGATACTCATCCTTTTCCTGTTCATCATCGTGCTCGAGGATTCCGGCTTCCTGGCGCGCGCCGCTTACCTCATGGACCGCGTCATGCGTTCGGTCGGGCTGTCCGGACAGTCGGTCATACCGATGATCTCGAGCTTTGCCTGTGCGGTGCCGGGCATCATGGCGACCCGTGTCATTCCAAATCGGCGGGACCGCATCGCAACTATTCTTGCGGCACCGTTTCTGACCTGCTCGGCGCGGCTCCCGGTGTACGCGTTGCTTATTGCGGCGTTTGTGCCCGACCAGGCCGTCGGTCCATTGAATCTGCAGGGCCTGGTGTTATTCGGTCTGTACATGCTGGGGATCGTCGGCGGACTGCTGACCGCGCTCCTGATGCGCCAGACCGCGCTCAAGGGCCCGAAACCCGCCTTCGCCCTGATGCTGCCGGCGTTTCGTCAGCCCAATATGCGAACCGTGGGCATGCAGTTGTGGAGTCGAGCGAAGCTCTTCCTGTACCGGGCGGGCAGCGTCATTTTCTCCGTGGCGATCATCGTCTGGGCGTTGGCCTACTTCCCGTTGTCTGAGGAACTCGATACTGCCTTCGCCGCTGAGCGGGAAGTCGCTGAGACCACGCTTTCCGGCGCCGCGCTGGAAACGCGCCTGGCCGAGCTCGACAACGAACTGGCGGCCGCCCAGCTTGAGCAGAGTTTCCTGGGACGGGCCGGCAAGGCCGTCGAGCCGCTGTTCCGGCCGCTCGGCTGGGACTGGAAGATCAGCGCAGCGGTCATCGCCGGGTTCCCGGCGCGAGAAGTGGTGGTCGCAATTCTCGGTACGATCTACGCCGTTGGCGATGAGGCCGACGAGGCGTCGCTCACGGAACGTCTACGTGCCGCCGAGATGCCGGACGGCAGCCCCGTGTTCACCGTGCCCATGGTGGTTGGTCTGCTGATCTTTTACGCCTTCTGTCTGCAGTGCGCCGCCACCCTGGCGGTGAGTCGCCGGGAGACGGACAGCTGGCGGTGGCCAATTTTTGCCTGGACTTATATGACGACCGTGGGCTACCTGGGAGCGCTTCTTGCCTTCCAGCTCGGTAGCTAGCTCGATTAGGCGACGGTCCAGACGGTTCAGGCGTCCATATCAGGGATCAGTTCGCTCTCGAGCCGCGTGATCATGTCCTTGAGGACCAGCCGACGTTTTTTCAGGCGCCGCAGGCGCAGCTGGTCGACCAACGGATCGTGCGATAGCCGATCAATGAGATCGTCAAGATCTCGATGGCTGATGCGCAGCTCTCGCAGCCGCGTCATATCGCGAAAGGACTCTGTGTCGACCTTGTCGTTCATGCAGCAGCGCAGCCGTTCGGGGTTGATCCGATCATCATAGCAACTGCGGCAGGATTCAGGCGGCGGACTGGGCTATACCCACCCAGTCGTGATCCTGCGGCCCGATGACGAGAAAATACGGGTTCAGGATATCTTCCTTCGCGTTGTAGTCGAGCGGTGAACCGTCGAGCTTGAGGACAGCGCCACCGGCCTGTTCGACGACGGCCTGCGCGGCAGCCGTATCCCATTCCGATGTCGGGCCGAGCCGCGGGTAGACGTCGGCAGAGCCTTCGGCAACGTAGCAGAACTTCAGCGAGCTGCCGACCGGGTGGAGCTCGACGTTGCCGACATGCTCGAGGAATTTGTTCAGACTTTCACCGCGATGAGAGCGACTGCCAACCACGCGTACCGGGTTTTCGCTTTCGATGGCGATCGAGATGGGCTCGGTAACGCCATCCGGGTCGCGGCGCTCGGCACCGTGGCCCTCACAGCCAATGTAAGTGATTTGCGTCACCGGCACGTAGACCACGCCAAGCAGCGGACGACCGCCCTGAATTAGCGCGATGTTGACCGTGAACTCGCCGTTGCGATTAACGAATTCCTTGGTGCCGTCCAGGGGATCGATCAGCCAGTAGATATCCCATGCGGATCGCTCCGCGTAGGAGGGCAGGCCACCCTCCTCGGAAATGACAGGAATGTCTGGCGTGAGGTCGGCAAGTCCCTTGACGATGGCCTGATGAGAGGCCAGGTCGGCCTTGGTCAGAGGCGATTCGTCGGCCTTGTGCTCAACGTCGAAATCCGTGTCGTAAATCGTCAGGATCGCCTCACCGGCAACGCGGCTGAGTTCGGCGATTGGCTCGATGAGTGTTGTCAGTTCCATATCTGTCAGCGCCAGTCGGATGCCGGGACGGCAGGCAGTATACGCATAACGGCGGCGGCGTAGCAGCCTCGAACGAGCCATATCGTGAGCGAGGTGGCATCATAGCGGGCTATGGCCAGCACGAGTGAACCACGAGTCAAAAGCGGCGAAACCGCGCCGATCGAGGCGTGCGACACGCTAATGCTGGATATGGACGGCACGTTGCTCGATCTGGCCTTCGACAACTACATCTGGCTGTCGCGCGTACCCGAAGCCTATGCCGAGACTCACGGTTTGAGCCCGGATGATGCAAAGGAACGCCTGTACCGGTGGTTTCACGAACTGCGCGGTTCCCTGGACTGGTATTGCCTCGATCACTGGAGCGACCGCCTCGGTCTGGACGTGGTCGAGCTCCATCGTGAGCACCGGACGCGTATCGATTACCTGCCTGGCGCTGAAGACTTCCTGCGGACGGTTCATCGACGTGACCTGAGAGTATTGCTGGTCACCAACAGCCACCGGTCGACGCTTGAACTCAAGGCCGAGGTTACGGGCGTGGACGCCTACGTCGATGGCATCTATACGTCACACGATCTGGGCCACCCCAAGGAAGATCAGGGATTTTGGCAGGCCATGCGCGAAGAAGAAGGGTTCGATCCGGAACACACGCTGTTCGTTGACGATACCTTGCCGGTGTTGCAGAGCGCAGAGCTATTCGGCGTCCGCCACCTTCGCCACGTAACGCGCCCGGATTCGGGTGGACCCGCCAGGGACAGGGATCGTTACCCGGCGATCGAATCAGTGACCGAGCTCCTGTAGCCTGGTCGTGACCCTGAAGCGCGGTGACCCTAGCCGCCGGCCGGCCGCCGGCGAGGTGCTCTGCCAGACCGTCCGCCTCGACCGGGGCGCTTGTTGTCTTTCCTCGGGCGCCGCGGCGGCTTTTTTAACGTCGGCAGGTCTTCAGGGCTGTAGCTGGCAACCGGAATCTTGAAGCCGATGTAGTCCTCGATATCCGGCAACGACATGGCATAGGTCTCGCAGCCGAAGCTGATCGCGTCGCCCGTCGCTCCTGCTCGAGCCGTTCTGCCGATCCGGTGAACGTAGTCCTCCTGATCCTGCGGCAGGTCGTAGTTGATGACGTAACGGACGTCGGGGATATGCAGCCCGCGTGAGGCAACGTCGGTACCAATCAATACGGCAAGCTCACCAGACTGAAAGCGCTCCAGCATTTTCATGCGCTTCTTTTGCGGCACATCACCGGAGATGGCCAGCGCATCAATGCCGTTGGCCTGGAGAAAGTCCTGGATGCGTTCTGCTTCCCGCTTCGTATTCACGAATACCATGATTCGTGCAGCGCCCATTTCGCGAATGAGTCCCACGAGTAGAGGAATCTTTTCCTGGTTGGACGGGAAGAAGATCGCCTGGCGGACACGATCGGCCGTGACCTTTTCGGGCTCTATGCGAATTAGCTCTGGTTCATTCATGTGCTCGTAAGCGAGCTCCATGACGCGATGCGACAGGGTTGCCGAGAACAGCATATTCAGTCGCTTGTCGGGAGCCGGAAGTCGCCTGAGCAAATAGCGAATGTCCTTGATGAAGCCGAGGTCGAACATGCGGTCCGCCTCATCGAGAATCGCGACTTCAACTTCGTCGAGTCTGAAGACTCCCTGCTTGTAGTAGTCGATGATGCGCCCGGGCGTGCCGATGAGAAAGTCGACCCCGTTCTCGAGTTCGCGCCGCTGCTTCTCATAGTCCGTACCGCCGAACGCCAGACCGATTGTCAG
>CAZFVT010000288.1:0-4897 GCA_964522355.1 uncultured Woeseiaceae bacterium
TTCTTCCAGGCGACCGACCTCATCGGTCCACGTGTTGCTGCAGCTGCCGGCGTCGGCGGCGATCCGGACGGCTGCCGAGCGCACCTCGTCGAGGACGTCGGCATCTTCAGGCGCCGCTTCCAGACCGCCGACCAGTTCATCCAGCAAGGTGCCGGCGGCAATCGGGTCGAAGGTCTGGTCATCCTGCGCAACGGCGGATAGCGGAAGCAGGCAGGCGATCAGGAAGGTTTGCAGCGAGCTCCGAAGGCGGCAAAACGCCGCGCCCCGAGTACCGTTAATGGCACTCATCGTGACTGCTGTGCTGAGTTATCGCCCACGGCGCCAGTATACCCGCATTGGCGTTCTATCCCAGCCGGTGCGCCGCTCGTTGGCAGCGCTGCCCGACGCCAAAAAAAACGGCGCCCCTTTTAGGGGGCGCCGCTTGTTTTAACGCATTAGCGACCGGGTTAGTCGCGGCTGGCCATGAAGAACTGCAGTACGTACCAGAACATCAGGGCGATGGATGAGAACAGGCCCATCGAAGCGGCCACATACCGATCCTGCGGATAGTGATGCATGATGTTTGACGTGTCATAGAGGATCGATGCGCCGGCGAAACCGATCATTGCCAGCATGAACCAGGTGCCAAGGCTCAGGCCGAACAGGATCGCGCTGACGATGGCGATCAATGCCAGGATACCGCCCCACACAAGGAAGCCGCGCAGGAAGGAAAAGTCCTTGCCGGTGATCATCGCGACGGCCATCAGGCCGATCGAGCCCATGATCGTGACGCCCGCTGCGCTTTCAACAATCGACCACGAAGGGTCGAGGTACTCTGCGTACACCAGCAGCGGCGCGAACATAACGGCCCAGATAACAATGAGCGCGGCGTAAGCGCCGTACTGGGTGGGCAAAGACTCGACGCGATGCGCCAGATGGCTCGCGCCGTAGCTCACCAGCATGAAGGCGCCGAGCACCAGGATCCAGTTGCCGCCCATGGCCACGGCCAGGTTCTGGGCGATGCCGTTCTGGAACAGGTACATCTCGATAGCCGCGAAGGCGAGGATGCCACCCGCTACATGTGCGTAGCACCGCCAGATGAACTTGGAGCGATCCTCGACGCCAAGGTTGGCGACGGGAGTCATGTAGTTCGAAGCCTGATTCATAACTGTCTCGTCCTCTCACAGATCTGCGGCGGAATTCCTGCCCGCCAATGCGTCGAGAATGGCGCCCGATCGCGCCAAATTCAAGGGCAAATCGCCGGAACCAATACCGGAATAGTTACCTTAATACGTACTTCTTGACGGCCCGGGGGCCGACTTCCGCGCCGTAGATGTTGCCGTCAGCGTCCACGGCTACACCTTCGGCCGCCGAGGTTCCCGAGTTGTCCTGGTCGGGCTCAGGATCGGGGATGAAGGCGGTGACGAAGCCGTCTTTGGCGCTGCCGATGCGAATGCCGCGCTTCCAGCCGCGGTTGCGGCGCGCGTTGGATTCGGAATCGGCCGAGTAGAGGATATCGTTCTTGTCGATGAAGAGCCCGCTGGGGCGTCCGAACTGGGTCCAGGTCTCCAGGTGGTTGCCTTCCTGGTCAAAGATCTGGATGCGGCTGTTGCCGCGGTCACCGACGAACAGGCGGCCCTCGGAATCCATGGCCAGCGCATGCGGGTCTCTGAACTGGCCGGTCCCGGTGCCCGTGGTTCCCCACTCCATGAGGTACTCGCCCTCACTGTTGAATTTGACGATGCGATTGTTGCCGCCGGCGTCGTGGCCATCGGCGACAAAAATATCGCCGTTCGGTGCAACCAGCATGTCGGACGGCTTGTTGAAAATAGTCTTGCCGGTACCGGCGATACCCTCGACACCCAAACGCATGAGCAGCTCACCGTCCGGGCTGAACTTCATAATGGTGTGGCCAATACCCGTAGGCACCGGCTGATACCCGACCGAGTCTGCGATCCAGACGTTGTCGTCAGCGTCGACGTACAGGCCGTGCGGCCAGACGATCATGCGTGAACCGAAACTCTTCACGACGTTGCCGTCCATGTCGAACAGCATGATGGGATCGACCGTGCTGCCAACGCACAGGTTGGAGCCGCAGCGCTCGGCGATCCAGATGTGCTTGCCGTCATTCGCCGGATAGATCGCGCTGGTTGCCCCCCATTTGCGGCCGTCAGGGATTTTCGCCCAGCCCTCGACGGTGCGATACGGATTCGGGGCGTCGTTCTGCGCCATCGCAGAGTGTGCCCCGAGGAGCAGGGCGATGCAGAACAGTAAGGCGGCGCCGGGCCGCGTAATGGCTCTCAATGACATGGTTTCCCCCCAATAAGTCATCAGTCGGATGCGCGAGCGACGCGGTTCCTGAGAACCCCGACGCCCTCGACGGAAATTTCAATAACATCGCCGGGCTGCATGGCCGATGTCGTGCCGGGTGTACCGGTAAAAATCAGGTCGCCGGGCTCAAGGGTGGCCGACTGGCTGATGTGGCTGATGATCGCCTCGACGTTGTGAATGTAGTCGCGGGTGCGCTGGCTTTGCATGACCTCGCCGTTTAGCCGGGATTCCACGAGCAGATCGTTGTAATTCAGCCCCGTGACGATGGATGGCCCAAGCGGGCCAAAGGTGTCCGACGCCTTGGCGCGGAACCACTGCAGGTCGTTTGCCTGCCAGGCGCGCTCGCTGACGTCGTTGCCGGCCGTGATGCCGAACACGTAGTCGCCTGCTTCGTCAACGGACACGTTTCGCGCCGTCTTGCCGATCACCACCACCAGCTCGGCTTCGTAATGCAGGTCTGTGGCGTCATCGGGATAGATAATTTCGGCCTCTGCCGGAATGATTGTGGTCGGCAGTTTCAGAAAGATGGGCGGGTGCTCGGGAAGCTGTCGGTCGCCGCGATGACTCATATAGTTGTAGCCGACGGCGAAGACCTTTCGCGGCTCGGCCGGGGCGAGCAATTCGACATCGGCCACGACGACCGTCTTGCCGGTGGTCTCGCCATCGAGCCACGGCGCATTCGTCAGGGCTTCGATGCGGTCGTCGACCAGGCGACCGTAGGACGGGCCGCTACCGTCGTCGAATCGAACGTAGCGCGCGTCCTGTGCCACGGCGGCGTTACCCAGCGACAGTAGGGCGACGGCCGCGAGAATCGGTTGCAGCCGTTGCAGAAGCGGCAGGCCTGAGATGTTCATGCGTTTCCCCCAGTGTTCTCATGCTGCCGGGAATCTTGGGAACTGGCGAGAACGAATGCAAGCGCCGCCCGCCGCAGGTCACGATCCGCGCAAACCTCATCGATACTTCGGCAACCAGGCCATTGAATTGCCCGGCATCGCGCTGCAAGGTGCATGAAGCTTTAGCCGCAGACGGATTAGGACTTTGACGGGATCAACCTGGGGGCTCTGGGCGCTTACGCCGCTCGCCGTCACCCTGGCGCTCGCGTTTGCGACCCGCTCGGCGCTGATCGCTATCGCCGTTGGACTGTTCGTCGGCACCCTGATGCTCGGCATGGCGCCGGGCGCCGGCATGAACGAGGTGTTTCAGTCGTCCCTTGGCAATGGCGACTTCATCTGGATCTGCGAAATCGTCATCCTGATCGGCATCCTGTTTGAACTCTTCAAGCGGGCAGGCGTGCTTGCCGAACTGGCCCGTCGGTTCACCGATCGCCGCGGCAGCCGGCGAAGTGTTGAGCTGTCCGTCTGGGGTATGGGTTTCGCCATCGTCGACGACTATTTCAGTCCGCTGTTGACGGGCGCCGTGCTGCGGCCAATGTCCGACAAGGCGGGCATTCCCCGCGAGAAGCTGGCATTCCTGCTGGACTCGACCACCGCTTCTGTCTGCATCCTGGTGCCTTTCACGGCCTGGGGCGCTTACCTGGCAAGCCTGGTCTCGGCCAACAGCACGGCCGTTGCCAGCGCCAAAGAGGGTCTTGGCGTCTTTATCTCGGCTATTCCCTACAACTTCTACCCGATGCTGCTGCTAGTCTTCGCGCTGCTGATAGCGCTCAGGGTCATCCCGGACTTTGGTCCGATGCGAGGGGCCGAAAGGCGCGTCAGAGAGACCGGCGCCGTGATACGGCCGGGCGCCCGGCCGCTGTTGATGGAGGATGATCTGGAGCTCGAGGTGCCCGCAGGCCGGCCCCCGCTACTGTTTCTCGAGCTCCTGTTGCCCGTGCTGTTGCTGATCGGCTTCGGTGCCACGACGCTGGTCAAGACGGGTTCGGTGAAGATCGTCGAGGCCTTCATGCTGGCCGACAGCTACCTGATCATCGTGCTCGCGGCGCGCGGGCGCTTCGAGAGCGTAGAGGACGTGGCGTCGCTGATCATAAAAGGGGCGTCCAGCGTCATGGCCGCGCTGCTTATCGTCGGGCTCGCCTACGCGCTCAACGCGGTAACGACGGAGCTGGGCGCCGCGCAGGCGATCATCGACAGCCTTGCCGAGACCCTGTCGCCAAATTCGCTGGTGGCGCTGACCTTTCTGATTGCGGCCGCCATGTCCTTTGCCACCGGGACGTCCTGGGGCACGTTTGCCCTGGTCATGCCCCTGTCCCTGCCGCTGGCCTTCGAGTATTCGGGTGGCGAGGTCGGGCCGCTGATTTCGCAAACCGTCGCGGCCGTTGCCGGAGGCGGCATCTTCGGCGACCACGCCTCGCCGGTCAGCGACACGTCCGTGCTGTCATCGGTGGGTGCGGGATCCGACCATATCGATCACGTCGTCACCCAGCTGCCTTACGCGCTGTCGGTCGCATTCCTTACGGTATTGCTCTACGCCTTTGTCTGAGCGCTAGCCTCGAGACGTGCCTTCCAGCAGCGCTTCCACCGGCGCGAGCTCAGGGCCGTTATCCGTACATACCGCATAACGCGACTCCGTCGGGTCGGCATAGAGCGCAACGCCTGCATGCTCGCTGGCCTTGTTGATCACGTAGAAG
>CAZFVT010000289.1:0-4896 GCA_964522355.1 uncultured Woeseiaceae bacterium
GCGTCATGACCGCCCCCACGCTGGGCCCCTTCGACGGGGTCACGATCCTGGGCGTTGGTCTCTCCTGCCTGCTGTCCTTCGTGGTGCTCAAGCATCTGTTCTTCGATGGTGGCGAGGCGGAGAACTACAGTCTCTACACCTGGGCGGTCAGCGATGGCCTGCGCATGGAGGTTGGCTTCCTGATCGATCGCCTTTCGGCGCTGATGATGGTCGTCGTGACCTTCGTGTCATTGATGGTGCACATCTACACCATCGGCTATATGCACGAGGATCCCGGCTATCAGCGTTTCTTCAGCTATATCTCGCTGTTTACCTTCGCGATGCTGATGCTCGTCATGTCCAACAACTTCCTGCAGCTGTTTTTCGGCTGGGAGGGCGTTGGCCTCGTTTCCTACCTGCTGATCGGATTCTGGTTCAAGAAAGAGACCGCGGTGTTCGCCAACCTGAAGGCGTTCCTGGTCAACCGGGTGGGCGATTTCGGCTTCCTGCTGGGCATTGCCGGGGTGGTCTACTTCACCAACTCGCTGGACTATGCGACCGCGTTCGCAGCGGCGGACGGCATCGCCGGCCAGACGATCCAGGTGCTGGGTGATCCCTGGAATGCGATGACCGTCATTTGCATTTGCCTGTTCATTGGCGCCATGGGCAAGTCGGCGCAGGCGCCTCTGCACGTCTGGCTGCCTGACTCAATGGAGGGCCCGACGCCGATCTCCGCGCTGATTCACGCGGCGACGATGGTCACGGCCGGTATTTTCATGGTGGCGCGGATGTCGCCCTTGTTCGAACTGTCGGAAACGGCGCTTGCCGTCGTGCTGGTAATCGGCGCGATCACCGCGTTCTTCATGGGGCTTTTGGGGCTGATCCAAAACGCCATCAAGCGTGTCGTGGCGTATTCGACGCTTTCTCAGCTCGGCTACATGACCGTAGCGCTCGGCGTCTCCGCCTACAGCGCAGCGATCTTTCACCTCATGACCCACGCATTCTTTAAAGCGCTCCTGTTCCTGGCGGCCGGCTCCGTCATCATCGCCATGCACCACGAGCAGGACATCCGCAAGATGGGCGGCCTCAAGAAGTACATGCCCATTACCTACTGGACATCGCTCATTGGCTCTCTGGCCCTGATCGGTTTCCCGGGTACCTCAGGGTTTTTCTCCAAAGATCTGCTCATCGAGGCGGTTCACGAGTCGCACTGGGCGCAGACCGACTCCGTCGTCTACTGGATTGGCTACCTGAGTGTGCTCCTCGGCGTCTTTGTGACCGCGCTTTACTCCTTCCGCATGTTCTTCCTCGTGTTCCATGGCGAAGAGCGCATGGATGCGGAAACGACATCGCATTTGCATGAGACGCCCGCGGTCGTGACCGTGCCGCTCGTGTTGTTGGCCATTCCCTCGGCAATCATTGGCTGGCTCACCGTCGACAGCGTCCTGTTCGATGGTTACTTCGGCTCGGCGATCGTGGTCAGCGAGGCGCGCGACGTCATTTCGCACATGGGTACTGAGTTCTGGCACGGTCCGATGGCGCTGGTTACCCATTCCGTCGTGACCCCCGTCTTCTGGCTTGCTGCAGCCGGTGTCTTCGTGGCCTGGTTCTTCTACATGAAACGGCCTGACATTCCGGAGATGCTGAGCAAGAAGGCGGCTGGTCTCTACACCTTGCTGGAGCGTAAGTACTTTTTCGACGATCTCTGGATCAAGGGCTTTGCCGGTGGCGGACGCAGGATTGGCCAATTCCTCTGGGACAAGGGTGATCAGCTCATCATCGATGGCATGCTCGTGAACGGCACGGCGCGAAGCGTCGGCCGGCTATCGGGGGTGATGCGGCACCTGCAGACCGGCTACCTCTATCACTACGCCTTCGCCATGATCATTGCGCTTACCTTGTTCCTGGGCTGGCTACTGTGGGTGCAATGAGATGAGTAGCCTGCTTTCAATTCTAATCTGGCTGCCGGTACTCGGCGGCGTGGCCGTGCTCGCTGTCGGCGATGCCGGAGATGCCTCATCTTCTCGCGCCGGAACGGCCCGCCTGGTGGCGTTGGCAAGTTCTGTGTTGACCCTGGTGCTGAGCGTTTTCCTCTACACAGGCTTTGATTCAACGACGGCTGCCATGCAGTTTGTCGAACGGGTGACCTGGATCGAATCGCTGGGTGCTGATTACTATCTTGGCGTTGATGGCATCAGCGCACCGCTAATCCTGCTGACGACCTTCATTACACCCCTGGTAGTTATCGCCGGCTGGGACAGCATCAAGAACCGGCCCGCACAGTACTTCGCGGCGTTTCTGATCCTCGAAGGCCTGATGGTCGGCGTGTTTTCCGCGCTGGATGCGCTGCTGTTCTACGTGTTCTGGGAAGCAATGCTGGTGCCGATGTTCCTGATCACCGGGATCTGGGGCGGGCAGCGCCGGATCTACGCCACGCTCAAGTTCTTCCTGTATACGTTCCTCGGTTCCGTTCTGATGCTGGTGGCATTCATCTATATGTACACCAAGGCCGGCGACTACAGCTTTGAGTCCTTCAATACTCTGCCGCTGACCCTGACCGAGCAGAAGTACATCTTTATCGCCTTCCTGCTGGCCTTTGCCGTGAAGGTGCCAATGTGGCCGGTCCACACTTGGCTGCCAGACGCGCACGTCGAGGCGCCGACCGGCGGCTCGGTGATCCTGGCGGCCATCATGCTGAAAATGGGCGGCTATGGATTTATTCGCCTGTCGATGCCGATGGTACCCGACGGCAGCGCCTATTTCGCCGGGCTGATGATCGCACTCTCACTGGTTGCCGTAGCCTACATCGGTCTTGTGGCGCTCATGCAGAAGGACATGAAGAAGCTCATTGCCTACTCGTCGATCGCGCACATGGGCTTTGTAACCCTTGGCTTTTTCATCCTCTGGTATATGACGGCGGACACCGGCGCGTCGCTCGGTGTGACTGGCGGCATGGTTCAGATGGTTTCGCACGGACTGGTCTCGGGCGCTATGTTCCTCTGTGTCGGCGTCCTCTATGACCGGGTCCATAGCCGCCAGATTGCGGACTATGGCGGTGTCGCCAATACCATGCCGACGTTTGCTGCCTTCATGGTGCTGTTTGGCATGGCTAACGCCGGCCTGCCGGGAACCTCCGGTTTTGTTGGCGAATTCATGGTGATCATCGCGAGCTTCAAAGCCAACTTTTGGTTCGCCTTCGTTGCCGCGACAACCCTGATTCTCGGCGCCGCTTATACGCTGTGGATGGTGAAGCGGGTCATGTACGGAGAAGTGGCGAACAAGAACGTAGAGGAACTCGAGGACCTGACGGGTCGCGAGTTCGCCGTTCTCGGCATCCTCGCTGTCGCCGTGCTGCTGGTGGGACTGTGGCCGGCGCCTCTCGTTGACATGATGTCAGCCAGTGTTGATCAACTTGTCGAACAGGTCGGTATGACCAAGCTCGCCGCCGCCCGGTAATCTGGATAACACATGAACATCGATTTTTCCATCGCTGCCCCTGAAATCGTGCTGCTTGGCCTGATTTGCGTGGTGCTTGTCGCGGACCTGTTCGTTGCTGACGACCAGAAGAAGCTGACGTTCTGGATGTCCATCGGCAGCCTGATCGTGACGGGCTGGGCCCTGATGGCAACAGCGCCCGTCGACGGTGCCGCGTACACCTTCTCCGGTGCCTACGTCAACGACCCGTTGTCGCATGTGCTGAAGGCGTTCTCGCTGATCCTGGTCGGTGTCGGCTTTCTGTATGCCCGCGACAATCTGAACGAAAACGGACTCCTGCGTGGCGAGTTCTTCGTGCTCGGCCTGTTCGGCCTGCTGGGCATGATGATCATGATGTCGGCTAACAGCCTGCTGACGATGTACCTCGGCCTGGAGACCCTCGCGCTGTCCCAGTATGCCCTGGTGGCCTACGAGCGAAACTCGGCCTCCGCCGCGGAAGCCGCAATGAAGTATTTTGTGCTTGGCGCTATCGCTTCCGGCGCGCTGTTGTACGGAATCTCCTGGGTCTATGGCGTCACTGGCGCCATCCAGTTCGATCAGATCATGCAGGCCATTGCACAGAACCCCGATCTGAACTCGGTGCCTCTGTGGTTTGGTATCGCGTTCATGCTGGTGGGCATCGCCTTCAAATTTGGGGCCGTTCCGTTTCATATGTGGCTGCCCGATGTCTACCAGGGAGCGCGTACGCCGGTAACACTCTACATTGCATCCGCACCCAAACTGGCGGCTCTCGCGTTGCTGATTCGTATACTGGTTGATGGCCTGGGAGACCTCCACGATGTCTGGCAGGGCATGGTCATGGTCATTGGTGTTCTGTCGCTCCTGATCGGCAACATCGTGGCCATCGCCCAAACCAACATCAAGCGGATGCTGGGTTACTCGGCGATCGCTCACGTTGGTTTCATTCTGCTGGCCGTATTTGCCGGCTCCGGCGACGGCTACGCCGCGGCGCTGTTCTATTCGCTGACCTACGTCGTGATGGCGGCCGGGGCGCTTGGCATGGTTATCCTCCTGAGCAGGGAAGGGTTCGAAGCCGAGCTGCTGGCCGACTTCAAGGGCTTGAATGCGCGAAGCCCGTGGTTCGCCCTGATGATGCTGTTCTTCATGTTCGGCATGGCCGGTGTACCACCCTGGGTCGGATTTTTCGCCAAGCTGAACGTCATCAATGCCGTGCTCGAAGCGGGTTTTGCGGAGATTGCCGTCATCATGGTGCTCGCCTCGGTCATCGGCGCTTACTACTACCTTCGAGTCGTCTGGTACATGTATTTTGAGGATCCGGCCGACAAGTCTTTGCTACAGGCAAACCTCGATACCCGGGCCGTTCTGAGCGTCAACGGCGTCGCCGTTCTGGCGCTGGGCGCGGTTCCCGCATCGCTGATGGCGCTCTGTACTCCCGTCCTCCGCTAAGCTCACAACCCGCTT
>CAZFVT010000290.1:0-4878 GCA_964522355.1 uncultured Woeseiaceae bacterium
ACGAGGTCTTCAACAAGAAGGGCTACACGAACTCCGCGATCGTTTGTCGCGAAGACACGGACGAGCACCAGGACGATCCGGTCAGCTACACACCGACCACCAGTCCTGGTTACCGCGTGCCGGCGGTTTATCTCGAAGACGGCAGGGCGGTGTTCCGCTTCAACTCGGCCGTCGATCAGGAGGCAGCCAGCGAAGCGTTTCGGGAGAGCTTTTCCCGCGAGGCCGGCATCGCGCCGACCCTGGCGCCAAAGCTGCCTGAATGGATACGAGCGCTGGGCCTGAAACCCATGAGCCTCGGCCTTGATCTCAGGGGCGGCGTTTACTTCCTCCTGGAAGTGGACATGGAAGCGGCGATCGGCACGCGACTCGAACTCTATGAGCAGAGCTTTAACGACAGCCTGAACGACGCGCGCATTCGCAATCGCGTGGACCTGAGCGGCAGCGACATCCTGGTCCGCACGCGGTCCGTGGAGGATGCCGAATCCGCGCGCAGCATCATCGCGACGCTGGATCCCGAGGTCCTCATTCTCGATGGACCCGACGCCGAAACCGTACGCGTCCGGATGAGCGAGACGCAGATTCGCGAGCGCCAGGACTTCGCCATCGAACAAAACATCACGGTGCTGCGCAATCGCGTCAACCAGCTTGGCGTGGCCGAGCCGCTGGTGCAGCGCCAGGGTCTCGATCGCATCGTGGTTCAGCTTCCCGGCATCGATGATCCGACGCGCTTCGAAGGTATTCTGACGGCGACAGCCACGGTCGAATTTCGTCTCGTTGACCTGACCGGCAACGCGCCTGGAACCGATCGCTATGAAGGCCGCGGCTCGGAACCCTCGCAGATGCTGCAGCGAGACATCATCGCCTCGGGCGATCAGATCATTAACGCTGAGGCGGGCTTCGCCGAAGGCGCGGTCGTCTTCATTACGCTCGATTCCGCCGGCGGCGAGAAGATGCTGGAAACGACGCAGCAGAATCTCAACAAGCCGATGTCCACCGTCTTCATCCGCACGGACCGCGAAACCGAAGTTGTTGACGGCGAAACCATCACGCGCGACGTCCGTACCGAAGAAATCATCAACACGGCGACGATCCGCGGAGTGTTCAAGGACCGCTTCCAGATTTCAGGCCTGTCGGCCGGGGAGGCCGCCGACCTTGCTCTGTTGCTTCGCGCGGGCGCGCTGGCGGCACCGGTGTTCAAGATTGAGGAGCGGACGATTGGTCCGACGCTCGGCCAGGACAACATCGATCGCGGGTTCCGCGCCGTCACGATTGGCTTCCTCGCCGTCATCGTCTTCATGGCGATCTACTATCGAGGATTCGGGCTGGTCGCAAACGTCGCGCTGTTGTCCAACCTGGTGTTCATCGTTGCGCTTCTGTCGTTGCTTCAGGCGTCGCTGACGTTGCCGGGTATCGCCGGAATCGTGTTGACCGTGGGTATGGCGGTTGATGCCAACGTGCTGATTTTCGAACGCATCCGTGAAGAGCTCAGCGCCGGCAACACCGCCCAGGCCGCGATTCACTCAGGCTACGAGAAAGCCCTGTCGTCGATTGCTGACGCGAACATCACCACCTTGATTGCCGCCATTGTGCTGTTCGCCTTCGGCACGGGTCCCATCAAGGGCTTCGCCATCACGCTGTCGCTCGGCATCATCACGTCGATGTTCACGGCCATCGTCGGCACGCGCAGCATCGTCAATCTCGTTTTCGGCGGCCGCCGACTCGAATCCCTGCCTGTCTGATCCGGAGCTAGGTCGTGCCAATTCGCATCGTCAAGGAAAATACGCGCATCGATTTTCTCGGCAAGTCTCGCCGGACGGCGGCGATTGCGCTGTCGGCACTGCTGCTGATCGTATCGATTGCATCGGTGGCCACGCGCGGGCTCAATTTCGGCATTGATTTCACCGGTGGCGTGTTGCTCGAGGTGGGCTATCCTCAGGCGGCTGACCTCGACCGGGTTCGTACGATTCTCGGCGACGCCGGATTCAACGACGTTCAGGTGCAACGATTTGGTGCCGATACGGACGTGCTGCTGCGCCTGCCGCCGCAGGAAGACGGTGACGCAAGCGCCATCGGCGCGGCCCTGCAGCGCACGCTGGAAACGGATAATCCCGGCGTCGAGCTTCGCCGCGTCGAGTTCGTTGGCCCGCAGGTGGGTGAGGAGCTGACCGAGCAGGGCGGTCTGGCGATGATCTTCGCGCTGATGATGATCTTTGTTTACGTGATGTTCCGCTTTCAGTGGAAGTTCGCGGCCGGTTCGGTCGCGGCGCTGGCGCATGACGTCATCATCACCGTTGGCGTCTTCTCGGTATTCCAGTTCGACTTCGATCTGTCCGTCGTTGCCGCGGTGCTGGCGGTCATCGGCTATTCACTGAACGACACCGTTGTTGCGTTCGACCGCATACGCGAGAACTTCCTAGAGCTTCGTGGTACCAGCTCCGAGGAATCCATGAACTTGTCCATCAACGAGATGCTGGCTCGCACCTTGACCACCAGCCTGACGACGATGCTGGTGCTTATCGCCCTGTTCTTCCTCGGCGGCGAGGCGGTCGGTCCCTTCTCGATCGCGCTGATCGTCGGCATCATCGTGGGTACCTACTCGTCGATCTACATCGCGAGTTCGACGGCCCTGATCCTGGACGTCAGCGCCAAAGACCTGCTGCCGCCGGCCGAAGACCCCGACCTGATCGACGACCTGCCTTAAGTGGTCTGTTCGTAGCGGTTACTCGGAGGACGTGGCAGGTTCCCGATTCGCGAACATGTCCTTGATGTCGCCGGCAAACAGGTTAGCCAGGGCCGCGTAGATTTTCGGCGTGCCGCAAAGTACGTGGCCGGTTTCCAGGTAGTCCTCACCGCCGTCCAGTGCGCTTATGATGCCGCCGGCCTCACGGACGATCAGACCGCCTGCGGCGATATCCCACTTTGCCAGCCCGGTTTCCCAGAATGCGTCGTAGCGTCCGGAGGCAACGTAGGCCAGGTCCAGCGCGGCCGAGCCCGGCCGTCTGACCCCGGCGCTCGATTCGATGGCGCGCCGGAACATGTTGAGATAGGGACGTAACGCCTTGTTGGAATCGCGGTAGGGAAACCCGGTGCCGAGCAGCGCGCGGTCCAGCCGGGCGGCACCGCTGACGCGAATGCGACGGCCATTGAGCTGCGCTCCATCGCCGCGCGAGGCGCTGAAGATTTCGTCACGCAGCGGATCGTAGACGACGCCGTGCTCCACCCGGCCTTTCACCGAAAGGGCAACCGACACGCAGAAGACCGGCAGGCCGTGCAGGAAGTTCGTTGTGCCGTCCAGCGGGTCGATGATCCACTGAAACTCGGACTCACCCTGGGCGCCGCTTTCCTCGGCCAGGATCTCGTGATCCGGGTAATGCTTGAGGATCGTGTCGATGACCGCGCGTTCTGCGTTACGATCTGCATCGCTGACGAAATCATTGCGGCCCTTTTGCTCAACCTTGAGCTTGTCGAGGTTTTTCAGGCTTCGCAGGAGCGAGTTACCGCCCTGGCGCGCCGCCATAACGGCAACGTTCAAAAGTGCGTGCATGTGATATCCGTCAGCAAAAAAATAAAGAGCGAGAGCCCCGGCCGCGGCCGAGGGCGGCTAGAATAACAGAGCTTTGCAGCAGTCACAGGCCTTGTAGAGATCCAATGAACGTCAAGATCGTGCTCGTAGGTACTACCCATCCCGGGAATATCGGTGCCACCGCGCGGGCGATGAAAAACATGGGGCTTTCAGACCTGGCTCTGGTTCGGCCGAAGTTTTTCCCGCATGAGGATGCCGAAGCCCGCGCCTCCGGCGCCGACGATCTCCTGCAGTCGGCCCAGGTCGTGGAGTCACTCGATGAGGCATTGGCGGATTGCAGCTACGTGGCGGGCACCAGCGCGCGTTCGAGGACGATCGGGTGGCCGACCATGGCGCCGCGTGAATGCGCCGAGCGACTGGTTGCCGAATCTCGGCAGGGATGCCCGGCAATCGTCTTCGGGCCAGAAAAGTCGGGGTTAACAAACGACGACCTCGACCGATGTCATACCCTGCTGCGGATTCCAACGAATCCGGACTTCAGCTCTCTGAACCTGGCGATGGCCGTCCAGGTATTGACCTACGAGCTGCGTGTTGCTGCGATGGAGCATACGGCGGCGGACAGCGGTCACGATGATCACGTTCCGCTGGCCACCGCGCAGGAACTAGAGCATTTTTACAACCACCTGCAGTCGATGTTAACGGACACGGGGTTTCTCGATCCTGAGAATCCGAGGCAGCTCATGCGCCGGCTACGCCGCCTGTTTGCCCGTGCCCAGCCGGACCAGAACGAGGTAAACATACTGCGTGGCATACTCGCTTCGGTCGAAAGGGATCGAGGCAGCGCCGACGGAGACAGCGTTTGAACAACGCCCGGGAAATCTATCTTGACTACGCCGCGACGACGCCGCCGGATGCTGACGTCATCGCCATCATGCGGCAGGTCCAGGAAGCGCCGCAGGTCTATGGCAATCCGTCGTCGCTGCACATGGCCGGCCGGCGGTCGCAGGCTGTGATCGAGAAGGCACGCGAGGCGGTCGCTGAATTGATCAACGCACCGCCAAAGGCCATCGTCTTCACTTCCGGCGCCACCGAGGCGGACAACCTCGCGGTGAAGGGTGCCGCTCGGTTTCGCGCGCATCGCGGCCGCCATGTGATAACCATGGCAACCGAACACAAGGCGGTACTGGAGTCGGTGCAGTCGTTGCGTGCGGATGGCTTCGAGGTTTCGATGCTGTCGCCGGAGCCGGATGGGCTGCTCGACGTTGACCGCCTGGCGGCGGCGTTTCGGGAAGATACGACGCTCGTTTCGGTCATGCACGTCAACAACGAAACGGGCGTCGTGCAGGACATTCAGG
>CAZFVT010000291.1:0-4854 GCA_964522355.1 uncultured Woeseiaceae bacterium
TTACCACTGTCGAGCTTTGAGGCGCTGGCCGCCGCGATGACGGAACAGCCGGAGACAAGCAACGAACCCGGCTAATCTGACCAGTATCCGCTCGGGAGACTGGCAGAGTCAGTCGTCGGCGACCGGCTCACCAAGCTGCCAGGCGTCAACCCAGACCGTGTCCCCGGGTACCAGGCCCAGCTGTTCCAACAGCCGTTGCTCCATGTCCGGCATGTGCGCCACGCCGTAGAAGATGCCGACCTGCAGGGCACCGTCATTCAGTTCCGACTGCAGTACATCGATGGCACGTTGATTGCGCGCCGCGATCAGCGCCGAGCCGTCCGGGCCATCGAGCATGGTGCTCACGGCGTCGAAGTTCGCCAGCTCGTAGGCCATCGTGACCTTGAGACTGTCACCTCGCCCCGGCGACAGCATGGATGCCAGCATCTCGATGTCGCGCAGGCCGAGTGGATCCTTGCTTGCCTGGCTCATGCCGGCATAGAACGCGCGCCAGAAATAGACGTAAAACGATTCTCCCCGCGCCTGCATCTGCGCGGCCAGCTCATCGGGTGACAGGTCCGCGTGGACGAAATTTGGGGCGGCGTAGTCGATGATTTCCAACTGAAAAGCAAGGCCCAGCGCACTACGCATCGCCATCTGCGTATTCGACACGAAGCTGTCAGGCATCTCGCCGGCGGCTGGCACCTCGGTGTCCGGGGGCGCGATCAGTTCATACAGCAGGACATCGTAGTCCTGGAACCGTCGATTGAGCTGCTCGTAGTAGTCCTGATCGCCGATATGCACCGCGCCGATGAGGTCCACGGTGACGTCGCTCTGACCGGGTAGCAGGTAGCGAACAATCGCCATCTGCAGGGCGCCGGGATTGCCGAGCTCGTCGTCGACGACTCGCGCGAAGAGACTGCTGCTCGTGGCGGCCTGCTGTGCGAAGAGCGGTGTTGCCAACCCGGACAGGGCCGCGGCTACCAGCAGCAAGCACCAGCGGGCGGATTTCAAGGAAGCGCCCCGACGCTAGTGATAAATGCGGTCCTCATCCTTGTCACTTCCCTCGCCCGGGGGCGCCTCGGGCTGGTCGTCGTCTCCTTCCGCCTTGCGCTCGACGTCATCCTGCCCCTGGCTTTGTGCTTCGGCCTCTTGCTGTTCCTCGGCCTGAACCTCGGCGTCTTCGGACTCGGCGGGATTCTCATCGGCAGCGGACGGCTGTCCGGCGCCAGCGGCCTCGCCGTCCCCTTCCGGCACGTCGGCGGGTGCGGATTCCCCGCCCGCCGCGCGGGCCCGTGTTTCGGGCGTGGAGTCATCCTCTTCGTCGTCGGCAGGCTGTGGCTTCACTGCCTCGGTCTCAGTGGCTTTTGTTTCAGTTGGTTCGGCTTCCGGGGCGGCCGCGATCTCGGTCATGCTTTCACTTGCCGCATCCGGCTCCTCCGCGGGCGTCGGGCCCGGGCGCGGATCGAAGGACAGCCGCTCGTCGGCGGCCGGCGACTCGCAGAGCTGCTCCGCGCCGCTCGCCATGTGATCGTAGAGAGCCCGATACTCCTGGCCGATAGTGCGGAAATGCTGGGCCGTCTGCTCGAAGTGAGTGCCGACCTGTTTGCGGTATTCGTCGAACTCTGCCTTAATCGCCTCAGCCTTGCCGCGTTCCCGGCCACCCATCGCCAGCCAGTAGCCAAAACCGGCGCCAGCGCCGAGCAATAGCAGGCCACCGAAGATTAAACCCAGGAGCTGTGTCATGTGTGATCCTCCCTAATCGGCCCTGGAAGCAGGACGCATCGACCGTTAATGCACTACCCGAACCGAGGGTATCAAGCCGGCCCTGACATTAGAATCTTTTCCTTGGCCGACCAGGCTGCCCGGTTGCCGGCCGTTTGACCGCTGAGCCGTGATATCGCCCGTCGCCTGCGACCAGGCTAGCCGAATGGCTTGTCGATTGACGGTGACAGCGCCGTAAACAGCTGCGGCCCATCCTCGGTGATGTACAGACAATCCTCGAGGCGGACTCCAAACTCACCGAAAATGTAGATACCGGGCTCATTGGAGAAGCACATGCCCGGCGCAAGCGGCGTCGACTCGCCCTGCACGAAATTTACGGGTTCGTGTCCATCCATCCCGATGCCATGCCCCAGGCGATGTGAGAGTCCCGGCGTGCGATAGCCAGGCCCGTAACCTTCACTTTCGTAATAGGCTCGAACGGCGTCATCCACCCGTCCCGCAGGGACACCGACGCTTGCCGTTTCCATCGCAAGTTCCTGACCGCGCTTGACCGTTTCCCACACCCGTCTTTGGCGGCGAGACGGTTCGCCGAACACCCAGGTCCTCGAGATGTCGGACTCGTAGTCGTGAACGGCGCAGCCGCAGTCCATGAGTATCGTGCTGCCTTCGCCGATGGTCTGCGGCGTCTTCGAACCGTGCGGATAGGCGCTGGCCTCGTTCAACAACACCGAGGCGAACTGTGGCGTCCCCCCGAGTGCCCTCGTCGCCTCGTTCATCATCGCCGAGATTTCCGGGCCGCTCATGCCGCGCTCAATGTTCTCGTAGACAAATTGGTAAGCGGCGAGCGTGACGTCGTTGGCGACTTGCATCAGCGCCAGCTCATTCGCCGTTTTGAACATTCGACAGCCGCGTGTGACCGGGTCGCCGGGAATCACCTCGAACTCCGGTGCCGCGCGGCGAACCCCGTCGGCTATGAAGTAACGAACCGTCTCTTCAACACCTACCCGACCGCTGCGCAGCCCCCGATCGGCGAGAACTTCTGCCACACGCTCAAAGGGGTTCTCGTTCTCATGCCAGGTCCGAACGTCGTTACCAACGACCAGGCTCTCGCGAATCGATGGCTCCTCGAAGTAAGGGGTTACGATCGCGATCTCGCCCTCACGAGGAATCACCGCGCCTGTAAAACGCTCGGAACGCCACCAGCGGATACCCGTGAAATAGATCAGCGCTGTCCCTGCTTCCAGCAGGACCGCATCGATATCAAGTTCCTGCATCAACGCCTGGGCCCGCCGGATGCGATCCCGGCGTTCATTGGCCGAAATAGGCGCAGCTCCCAGGGTCATGTCTGTCAGTTCTTCAACGCTGGCTGCGCGACCGGCAGCAGGCATCAGGGCAGCACCGACGGTCGCCGCACCGGTCAGCTGGAGAAATTCACGCTTGTTCATAGGCACCACCTGGGTATGCGAGCCGGATTCGACTCCGCGGCGGATCGAGTACACTGATCCGCCGTGTTGAATGCAGGAAACCAGGTGAAGATAGTCGTAGCTTCGACAAATCCGGTCAAGGTACGCGCCGTCGCGGAAGGCTTCGGCAACATGCTGTCCGAGACGAATCCGGACTTCGAGGGCGTGACGGCAGCCTCCGGCGTCGCCGACCAGCCAATGAGTGACGAAGAGACCCATCGAGGCGCGCGTAATCGAGTGCGTAACGCGATGCACGATCACCCGAAGGCCGACTACTGGGTCGGTATCGAGGGCGGTATTGAGACGGTGGGCGACAGCCTCATTACCTTCGCCTGGATTTCGATCCGCCGCGCGGACGGACGAACCGGTGAGTCACGAACCGTATGCCTGCCGCTGCCACCGGAAATTCGCCGGTTAATCGACGAGGGCCTCGAGCTCGGCGAGGCCAACGACCAGGTTTTCAAGACGCAGAACAGCAAGCAGGCTGGCGGTGCCTTCGGCCTGCTGACTGGCGGCCGCTACACGCGCGAAAGTGTCTACACCGAAGCGGTCACCGTCGCCCTGGTACCGATACTCAATGATCTCTATCGCGGCGCCTGATCGGCCGATTGATGGACGGCGCTAGTACGCCGAGAGCTCGAGGCCGGACGTTGGAGTAACCGATGCGCCGTTCGCGCCTTCAAAGTCGACCGGTACCGACACCAGCTGCATGCCGGCGTTCCGCACGACCACAAAATGCAGGTGAGGTCCGGTGCTGAACCCGGTGTTGCCCGAGTCTGCGATGTACTGACCGCGTTCAATCACATCACCGGGGCGGACCCGAATGCCGTTCCAGTTCAGATGTGCGTAGATGCCGAAAGTCCCGTCATCGTGAAGAATACGGACGACGTTCGCCTCGGCGCCGTCCGGTTCGAGGCTGTCAGCAAAATTGGTGCTCGCAACGTCGATGACCACGCCGCCGCGCGCGGCGTGGATATCGGTACCCACCGGCATCGCGAAGTCGACCGCATGTGCCGAATCCGGCGTACTGTGGGTGATTGCGTCGGGAAACGCCTGGGTGATCCTGTGGCTGCGCGCGATGGCGAAGGGTGCGCGATAGGGTCCGGGCGGCTGGTGCCGGGCGCCCGGATCGCCAAACAGGTAACGGTATCGATACGACAGGTAGGGATCGCTGGCGCCGTCGCGAACGGTGAAGCTCATCAGGAAGCTCTCCTGCCGCGGCGGCAGGACAAATCGGGAGTCCGCATCCTGGGGCGCGTCAACCTCGCGAAGCTCCTCGACATCCACCTCAACCTCGACCGGCGCGTGGAACTCGTTCCGGCCGTGGAGCTGAATCTCGGTATCGACAATCTGATAGAACAGGCTGACGCGAGGGTCGGGGCTTCCCCTTGACAGGGAACGTACTTCAATCTCCCTGTCGCCACCGGGATTTCGGTCCGTGAAGACCCATTCGCCGTCGGGGCCGCGGTACTTGTACAGCGACTGGCCAAAGACGCCGACAGCGAGCGAGAGCGCCGCCAGACCAACGGCCAGCGGTGCGGCATAGAGCTTCAGCCGCAGTGATCGTCTGGAACGCTTGCTGCGATCAACCAATGTCCGACCGCTGCCAGCCTTCCTCGACGCGGTGAATCTGATAGGCCGGCCAGTACTGGTTATCTAGTTTTAATGTAATGACCTCGACGGCACC
>CAZFVT010000292.1:0-4841 GCA_964522355.1 uncultured Woeseiaceae bacterium
GATCGCCAGACCGTCCAGGCCATCGGTCAGGTTGACTGCATTGCTGAAGCCAACGATGAATAAAAATGTGACGGCGATCTGCAGCCTCCCTAACGGTATAGACAGATCTTTGAAGTAAGGAATCAGGAGAGAGGTACTAACTTCGTCGACCGCCGTCACATAAAGAGCCACGGCCGCGAGGATCGCGACCGTCGACTGCCAGAAGAGCTTGGACCTGGCCGACATGCCTGCCGGGTCCTGGAGGATGAGTTTCTTGTAGTCATCGACGTAGCCGATGACACCGAAGGCCAGGGTGACGAACAGCACCACCCAGATGAAGCGGTTTTCCAGGTCACCCCAGAGAACCGTGCTGGTAACAATTGCCATCAGGATGAGGGCACCACCCATGGTCGGTGTGCCCGCCTTCGGTATGTGGGTCACCGGGCCCTCTTCCCGAATCGGCTGTCCGACCTGGTTGGTCGACAGCTTGCGTATCAGGTGAGGCCCGATGGCAAAGGACAGCACGAGCGCGGTCAGCGCGCCGAGAATCGCGCGCAGGGTCAGGTAGTTGAAGACGCCAAAGCCGGACTCGAATTCGCTCAGATAGTTGGTCAGGTAGAGGAGCATCTCAGTCTTCCTCCGCCAGGACCGCGGGATCGGTCAGCGCCTGAACGGCGCGCTCCATATGCATGGAGCGTGACCCTTTGACCAGGATATTGACCGGACCGGCAGCTTGCAGCTCGCCAATCACCGCATCTATGAGGGCGTCGACGCTTTCAAACCACTGGCCGCCGTTACCGAAGCCGTCTTTCGCGTTCCTTGAATGCGGGCCGGTGCAATAAAGACGGCCAACACCTGCAGCACGGGCCTGCTCACCGACCTCGCGATGGAAGCGGTCTGCCTCGGGCCCAAGTTCGGCCATGTCGCCGAGAATCAGCCAGCCGTTACCATCCTGTTCGCCCAACAGCCTCGCGGCCGCCATGACGCTGGAGGGATTCGCGTTGTAGCTGTCATCGATGAGCCGGGCGCCGCTGATTCCGGCAACGATCCGCAGGCGACCGGCAGCCGGGCGGGCATTGGACAGGCCGGCTACGATTTTGTCCGTCGTTACACCCATGGCGGTCGCCGCAGCCGCAGCGGCAGCGGCATTCAGGGCGTTGTGCTGCCCTTCGAAGGCCAGACCGATTCGATGCGCTTCGCCGTAGATCGACAGCTCCACGTCGAGCCCGCTCTCCAGCTGGGTTGCACGGCTCACCCGGACGTCCGCCGAGTCCGCTCGACCGAAACTGATGACCCGAATGTCTTCGACAAGTCCGCTCCAGTAGGAGAAGTACTGGTCATCCGCATTCAGAACGGCAAAGGCGGGCCGTGGCGAACCCTGAAGAATCTCTCCCTTGGCGCGCGAAACCCCCTCGATACTGCCAAAGCCCTCGAGGTGCGCCGGGCCGGCGTTGGTCAACGTCACAACGTCCGGTGCGACGCGATCGGTCAGGTAGGCAATCTCGCCGGCGTGGTTTGCACCCATCTCAATCACGGCATAGCGGTGTTCGGGAGAAAGACGAAGCAGCATGAGCGGCACGCCGATCTCATTGTTGAAGTTGCCCACGGTCGCAAAGGTGGTGTCATCCTCGGCCAGGCAGGCCGATAGCATCTCCTTGACCGTTGTCTTGCCATTGCTACCGGTCAGACCGGCGACGCGAACGGAAAGCTGTCGGCGCCAGTCAGCCGCGAGGTCACCGAGAGCCATCAGCGGGTCATCGACCTCAATCTGGGCAAGCGTTGAATCAACCGCCTCGCTGACAATGGCCCCGGCCGCGCCCTTCTCTGCCGCATCGCGGACGAACGCGGCGCCATCGAAATTCGGCCCTTTGAGAGCAACAAACAGTTCGTCTTCGCGCAGGCTACGCGTATCTGTACTGACGCCGCGGAAAGTCGCGTCCGGGCCGATCAGGTTGCCCTGAACGACAGACGCAGCCTGGGACAATGAGGCGACGATCATTTCGCCACCCCGTCGGGAACCTGCCGGCGAGCGTGCAGCGCGGCACCGGCCGTCTGCACATCCGAAAAGTCGAGGCGCTGATCGCCAATAATCTGGTAGTTCTCGTGACCCTTGCCGGCAATCAGCACGGTGTCCTCACCGGACGCCGACGCTATCGCCCAGGCAATGGCTGCCGCGCGGTCTTCGATCACCGCTGGCGTGCCGTGCATACCGGCCGCAACATCCGCAATGATTCGCGCAGGGTCCTCGCTGCGCGGATTGTCGTTAGTAATGACGGCACGATCCGCAAGTCGTTCGGCAATGTCGCCCATCTCCGGGCGTTTGCCGCGATCCCGATCGCCCCCGCATCCAAAGACGCACCAGAGGCTGCCGCGGGTATGCGGACGCAGCGCTTCGAGCGCGGCAGCCAGCGCGGCCGGTGTGTGTGCATAGTCGACGTAGACCTGCGGCAGCTCGCCCTCATCATCGAGGCGAACGTGCTGCAATCGCCCGGGTGGGGCGGTCAGCCGGGAAATCGTGCGTGCGGCCACGTCAAAGTCGACACCGCGGCAAAGCAAAACGGCAAGCACCTGCAAGACGTTGCTGTAGTTGAACGCACCGACCAGCGATACGCGAAGTTCGCCGCGCCCCCAGCTGCTGTCGACGTTCAGGGTTGCGCCCGCCTCTTCAGCCAGCGAAGACTGCAAACGCACATAGCCGTGATCGCCAACGGCCGCATCCGGGCGAATACTGGTCACAACGGCATCGGGTCCGAGTCGCTCGGCAAGCTCGACGCCAAACTCGGTATCGATGCCGATGACTCGCCACTTGCTGTCGAACTCCGTGAAGAGTTTCGCCTTGCTCTCGGCGTAGGCCTCGAGGCTGCCGTGGAAGTCGATATGGTCGCGGCTCAGGTTGGTGAACACAGCGATATCGACATTGACGCCATCCATACGCTGTTGAGCCAGGGCGTGAGAGGACACCTCGAGCGCGGCCGCCTCCGCACCTTCATCACGAAAACCGGCCAGCTTCGCGTGCACATCCAGGCACGGCGGCGTCGTCATGCCGAGATCAACCTCAACCTCATCGACGCCGTAACCCAGGGTGCCGAGATATCCGGTAGGACGGCCCAGTAGCTGCAGCGCCTGAGCGATCAGCCAGGCGACCGTCGTCTTGCCGTTCGTGCCGGTGATGCCCACAACGCTTACCGCCGCAGAGGGCGTGTCGTACCAACGGTTGGCAATCTCACCCAGCGCATGCGAGAGATTCGGAATCGCAATGAACGGCACGCTGCCCCGAGCTTTCGCGGCGTCACCGGTCGTCTCGTCCCAGAGGATGGCGACAGCCCCGGCGTCTATCGCTGCCCCGGCAAAGTCGAGGCCGTGGCTGCTGGCACCACCGCAGGCGATAAACACAGTGCCGGGACTGACCCGACGGCTGTCGTCGGTAATCTCGGACAGCGGAATCGCGGGCGCGTCGACGATGCCCTGGAGAAGCTGCTGCAAGGTCATGGATGCCTGAATTCGTTCGGCCGGCATGCTCATTGACTCATCGCCTGCATGATGCTTCCGGCATCACGGGCGGGCAGCGCATCCGGCGGCACGGCAAGAAGCCTGAGTGACTCGGTCATGACGTCGGAAAAAACCGGCGCCGCGACGTCGCTGCCGTAGTAGAGCTCGCCTTTGGGTTCGTCAATGACAATGACCGCCGCCAGTCGCGGTTCGCTGGCAGGTGCCAGCCCCGCAAAGACCGACAGATACTTGTCCTTGGAGTAGCCGCCCGCGGCGAACTTCCAGGCCGTTCCTGTTTTGCCCGCGACGCGGTAGCCGGTGACGCCCGCTTTGGTTCCGGTGCCACCCGGCCGGACCACTTCCTCTAGCATCTTTCGTACGGCGGTCGCAGTTTCACCCTGCAACGCCCTCGCCCCCTCGGGCGGCCGATCCAGCGCGACCAGCGATACGGGTTTGACAATGCCGTTGCTGCCGAGCGCCGCATAGGCCTGCGCGAGCTGCAGCGGCGTGACCGAGACGCCGTAGCCATAGGCCAGGGTCGCCTGACTGATCGCCTGCCAGTGATTGAAGTGCGTCAGCAGACCGGCAGACTCACCGGGAAAACCGCTGGTTGTTAACGAACCGAGCCCAAAGCGGGTCATGGTCGCCCACAGCTGATCGGGCTCGAGGGTCATCGCCACCTTGGTGACGCCGACGTTGGATGAACGGGACAGGATGGTCGCAAGGCTGACCCGGCCCAGGTTGCGGGTGTCCTCGATTTTCTTCGGGCCAACAACGACGTAGCCCGGCGAGGTATCGATCACGCTGCCGGCCTTGTAATGGCCACTTTCGAGCGCGGCGGCAATCACCAACGGTTTGATGCTGGAGCCGGGTTCGAAGATGTCTGTGATGGCGCGGTTGCGGTAGCGATCCGGAACGAACTGCAGCCGGTCGTTCGGGTTGTAGGTCGGCTGGTTGACCATCGCCAGGACTTCGCCGGTCTGCACGTCCAGGATGACGACCGATCCGGAATCGGCATCGAACTGCTGAATGGCACCCTTGAGGGCGCGATAGGCAACGTACTGCAGGCGCAGGTCAATACTGGTCCGCAGATCCTTGCCGGGTTTCGGCGGGCGGATACTCTCGACGTCTTCGACGGACCGGCCAAGCCTGTCCTTCAGGACGCGCTTCTTGCCATTCTCGCCACCGAGCCAGTGGTTGAATGCGAGCTCGAGACCTTCGAGCCCCTTGTCGTCAATATTGGTGAAGCCAACAAGATGCCCCGCAACCTCTCCCGCGGGGTAGAAACGCCGATACTCGCGCTGCACGTTCACGCCCGGAAGCTTGAGTGCAAGAACCCGCGCGGCCTGGCTGGGGCTCAGGTGCCGCTTCAG
>CAZFVT010000293.1:0-4827 GCA_964522355.1 uncultured Woeseiaceae bacterium
TCCCTCAAGGAAGTCGGCAAGGCACTGGGACTGGCCCTGCTGCTCGTGTTTATCGTCATCTACTTTTTCATAGGCACCATTCGCGCGACGATTATTCCCGCTGTAACGATCCCGATCTCGATCATCGCGTCGTTGATCGTCATGGCGGCGATGGGCTTTTCTATCAACACCCTGACCCTGCTGGGCTTCGTGCTGGCGATTGGCCTGGTTGTCGATGACGCCATCGTTGTGCTCGAGAACATCGTTCGACGCATAGAGAAGAAAGAGCCGGTGCTGCTGGCGGCAACCAATGGCTCCCGGGAGATCGGCTTCGCCGTTATCGCTACGACCCTGGTGCTCATAGCGGTCATAGTCCCCGTCTCCTTCATGCCCGGAAATGTCGGTCGTATCTTCGGCGAGTTTGGCATCTCGCTCGCTGCCGCCGTCGCATTCTCGAGCCTGATCGCCCTCACCCTGGTGCCGATGTTGTCCTCAAAGCTGTTCGCGACAGGCCTGCACCGCGGACGAATGACCCATGCCATCGATGCGCTGTTTCGGCGCCTTGCCCGGGTGTATGAGCGCGGCCTGCGCGTCGTCATTCGCCACCCGGTCATCGTCATCACTTCAGCGCTGGCAATTTTCGGCGGCAGCCTGACCCTGCTCGATAAACTGCCGGTGGAATACATGCCCAGGGAAGACCGGGCGTTTACGATGGTGATGCTCACCGCGCCTGACGGCGCCAGCCTTGAGTACACCGACCGCTACGTCTCTCAGGTCGAAGACATCATGATGGCTGAGGTAGAGGCTGGAAATGCCAGGCGCCTCGCCTCGCGCTCCGGCAGTTGGCGATCCGGCAGCGACGTTAATACGGCGATGGTGATGGCGCCTCTGGAAGTCTGGGAAAAGCGGGAAAAGTCGGCCAATGAGATTGTTCAGGGCTGGAACCGCGAGCTCCGCAAGCTACCTGGCGTGTCCGCTTTCGCCTTTGCGCCGGGCAGTTGGAGCATTGGCCAGAGCAACCGGCCGCTGCAGATCGTCATCGGTGGCACGGACTACAACGAGCTTGCCCGCTGGCGCGATATTGTTGTCGAGGAAGCCGAGAAGCTCCCGGGCCTGTCCAACCTGCAATCGGACTACAACGAGCGCAAGCCGAAGATCGACGTTGCCATCGATCGGGACCGGGCGGCCGATCTCGGCGTGTCGCTGGTCACGGTGGGACGCACCCTCGAGTCTATTCTTGGTTCGCGCGTCGTCACGACCTACATCGAAGGCGGCGAGGAGTACCGTGTGATACTCCAGGGCGCTGATGAGCGTCGCCAGACGCCGAGCGACCTGGACTCCATTTACGTGCGTTCTGACCGCGGTCAGCAGCTCATCCCGCTATCCAATCTCGTGAAGCTGACTGAGACGGCCGGACCGGTGGATCTGCGCCGCTTCGATCGCCTGCGCTCGATAACGATCAGCGCCAGCCTGAGCGGCGGCTACTCGCTGGGCGAGGCGGTGGCCGACATTGAAAACATCATTCGTACCCAGTTGCCGGAGGCAGCGCAGATCAACTACGACGGTGAGACGCGCGACTTCAAACGCACCGGTAACTCGGTTTACTGGACGTTTCTGCTGTCCCTGGTCATTGCCTATCTCGTCCTGGCCGCCCAGTTCGAAAGCTTCAAGCACCCGTTCATCATCATGACGACCGTACCTATGGCCGTTTCGGGCGCCATCTTCGGGCTTTACATCTTTGGCTCGACCGTCAATATCTTTAGCCAGATCGGTGCCATCATGCTGATCGGGCTGGCCGCGAAGAACGGCATCCTGATCGTCGAGTTCGCCAACCAGCTCCGCGACCGCGGCGTTAAATTCGGCGAAGCGATCGTCGAGTCCGCCGTCACCCGGCTGCGGCCCGTCCTGATGACCAGCATGTGTACGGCCTTCGGAGCGGTGCCGCTCGTAGTGGCCGCCGGCGCCGGTGCGCTGGCGCGACAGTCGATCGGCGCCGTCGTGTTCTTTGGCGTCACGTTCTCGATGATCCTGACGCTCGTAGTCGTCCCGGTCGTTTACGCCATCGTGGCGAGAAAGTCGCATTCACCCGAATACATCGGACAGCTGATCGACAAGCTCAGGTCGACCCACGGCGAAGCGGGCGATGCCGCCGCGCCGCTCCCTTCGGATCGATAACGACCTCGCAAAGTGCGTCAGCCGAAGAGCCGGACATCGCCGCTGAAACCTGCCCTGGCCGACGAATTCACCGTGCTAACATCCGCGCATGACGCTGGACAAAGACAAGCTGCGCGGCGAAACACCTGGCTGTAGTCATCGCATTCACCTGAACAATGCCGGCGCTGCATTGATGCCGCAGCCGGTAGTTGATGCGCACATTGGTCACCTCGAGCTCGAAACCCGCATCGGTGGCTACGAGGCGGCCGCCGATCAGCATGAGGCGCTGGAAGACGCTTACTCTGTCGCCGCCTCTTTTTTCAATGCGCGAGCGGATGAAATCGCCTTTGTTGAAAACGCCACGCGCGCCTGGGACATGGCCTTCTATTCAATCCCTTTCCAGGAAGGCGATCGAATTCTCACCGCGCAGTCTGAATACGTCAGCAACTACCTCGCTTACCTGCAGATGCAGAAGCGAACCGGCGTAGGTGTCGAGGTCATCCCCAATGACGAGCACGGGCAGATCTCCGTGGACGCCCTCGCCGAGATGCTCGACGAGAACGTGAAGCTGATCTCGATTACCCACGTGCCAACGAGCGGTGGCCTCGTCAATCCCGCAGCCGCGATCGGCCGCCTGGCGAAAAACGCGGGCATCCTCTATCTACTGGATGCCTGCCAGTCAGCGGGACAGATGCCACTGGACGTCGAAGAGCTGGGTTGTGACCTGTTGTCAGGCACAGGGCGCAAGTTTCTTCGCGGCCCCCGGGGTACCGGCTTTCTATACGTCCGGCGAGAGATCCTCGACGCGCTGGAACCACCCTTTATCGATCTTCACGCGGCCACCTGGACGGCGGTGGGCAGCTACGAACTGCGAGCTGATGCACGGCGATTCGAAAACTGGGAAACGAACTTTGCCGGCAAGCTTGGTCTGGCAAAGGCATTTGAGTATGCCGATTCTGTGGGCATGGAAGCCATCTGGGCAGAGATTCAGGTGCTCGCCACGGCACTGCGGGAAAAGCTTGCAGCCATACCTGGACTACACCTGGCCGACGACGGCGAGTTGCGCTGCGGCATCGTCACCTTTCATGTCGACGGTCATGCGCCGGGTGACATCGTCGCAGCGCTACGCGAATCGGGAATCAACATGTCGTCCGTGGCGCTCGAATCCGCGCGGCTCGACATGGAGACTCGACATCTGCCGCCGCTCGTTCGGGCCTCCGTGCACTACTACAACACGCTCGATGAGCTCGATGAGGCGGCGTCGGCGCTGACCCGGCTTGTGACGTGAATAGTCAGAACCGACACAAAAAAAGGCCCGCTCTTGAAGCGGGCCTTTTCTTGTACCAGTAGGTCTGAAAGCGTTACTCGGCGCCTTCTGACTCCGCCGACGGACCGGCATCTACAAGCTGGACGATTGCCATCGGCGCAGCATCACCCGGCCGTGGGCCCATCTTCAGAATTCGCAGGTAGCCACCGGGGCGCTCCTTGAAGCGCGGACCGACTTCCGAAAACAGTTTGCCAACCACTTCCTTATCACGCAGCCGATTGAAGGCAAGCCGACGGTTGGCAACGCCATCCACCTTGGCCAGCGTAATCAGCGGCTCGACAACGCGCCGCAGCTCCTTGGCTTTGGGCAACGTGGTCTTGATGGTTTCGTGACGCAGCAAAGACGCCGCCATGTTGCGGAACATGGCCTTGCGGTGCGAGCTGTTGCGACCGAGTTTACGGCCGGATTTTCTGTGACGCATGGTTCTTGCCTTATTCTGGACGCCCGGTCACGGGGACCGGGCGTTGCCATTATCGATTAAACGATGTCGTGTTCCGGACGGAGGCTCGGCGGCGGCCAGTTTTCCAGGCGCATGCCCAGGCCAAGGCCGTGGCCCTCGAGAACTTCCTTGATCTCCGTGAGCGACTTCTTGCCGAGGTTCGGCGTACGCAGAAGCTCTACTTCCGTGCGCTGCACAAGATCTCCGATGTACATGATGTTTTCTGCCTTGAGGCAGTTCGCCGAACGAACCGTCAGCTCAAGCTCATCAACCGGACGGAGGAGAATCGGGTCAACCTGGTTCTCGGCAGCCGCTCCGGCACCCTCTTCCTGGCCCTGGAGATCGACGAATACCGACAGCTGGTCCTTGAGGATGCTGCCAGCACGACGAATGGCTTCTTCCGGGTCAATGGTCCCGTTGGTCTCGATGTCGATGATCAGCTTGTCGAGGTCCGTGCGCTGTTCAACGCGTGCCGCTTCGACGTCATAGGTAACGCGATGTACCGGGCTGAACGAGGCGTCAAGCTGCAGGCGACCAATCGGTCCGGACTGCTCTTCGAAGGTCGGACGCTGGGTTGCCGGACGATAGCCACGGCCACGCTCAACCTTGAGCACCATGTTCAGCTGCCCGTCCTTGGTCAGGTTGGCAATGACGATATCCGGGTTCATCACCTCGACGTCATGGTCGAGCTGAATGTCTGCGCCGGTTACCTGGCCGGGGCCCTTCTTGGAGACGCGCAGCTCAGCGGTATCGCGGCTGTGCATACGTACGGCAACCTGCTTCAGGTTTAACAGGATGTCGACGACGTCTTCCTGGACGCCCTCAATGCTCGTGTACTCGTGCAATACGCCCTCGATCTCGGCCTCGACGATAGCCGCACCGGGCATCGACGACAGGAGGATACGACGAAGCGCGTTGCCGAGCGTAT
>CAZFVT010000294.1:0-4826 GCA_964522355.1 uncultured Woeseiaceae bacterium
GGGCTTATCGCGACAGCCTTGGGCTGTGCGAGGTCGGTCTTGCCCGGCCGCACTCAGGCAACGCGAGCGAGACGGTTGGTTTTCGCCTGGTGCGCGAACTGGATGGAGACGCCTGATGTCGAAGCAGGCCAGCGAGAAACTGCGCGAGCTGGTAGGTGACCACTACCATGGACTGATCACTGTCGAGACCTACCGGGAAGAGCGACGACAACTGCTCAATGACATAGCCGGTTTCGAGGTCCCGACGGACGAGACGGTCCGCACGCGAAAAGAGCCGGTGGAGGATCCGCCTCCTGCTACCGATACGACGGTCGTCAAAGAGCCGCCGCCTCCGCCAGCTGCCGAAGCAAAGAAGGGTGGGACCGCCGGTGTTCTGGTCGCGGTGGCAGTCGTGGCCGCCGCCGGACTTGGCGCATTTGTGTACCTCTCCGGAGGCGGTGACGATGATCCGTCCACGCCTGCCGAGGCGCGGGTGCCGGCCGATGACGGGGCCGTAGCCGCGATCGATCGGGGTGATGCAATCATCCAGGAGTTCCTGTCGCGCAATGACTGGTCGGGCGATGGGCTGGCGAATCTCGAGATTGCCTGGGGCGCTCTCGATGACGAGCAGAGAGACTCTGCCAGCAACGGTCGAAACTACCGAAGACTGTCGACCCGGCTGCATCAACGCATTCGTGAAGAGCTTGCGCTTGGCTCGGATTCGTCACCCCGCCTGGACTCGCTCGTGTCGCTGGCTGCGACGATCGGGGCGCCTTACACGGACGCGTTGGCGTCTGAATCCACGGCCGATGACACGCCGGACTTTTTTGAAGAGATAAAAACGCCCGAAGATGCGCAGCCGGCTTCAACGGCTCTGGCTGAAACAACGTCCGACCTCGCTGAGGAAACGGTCGAAGACGGCGCTCAACCGGTAGAAGCGAGCATGGCCGATGCAGAGGGGCCCGGGGCTGACGTTAGCGAGGAGGTCGAGCCTGGTCCGACAGAGCAGGCGCCACAACAGGCGCCTGTGTCGACGGAGGCCGCCGAAGATGCATGCCCGGCATCATTGGCAAATTCACGGCGTTCGACTTGCCGGGATCCATTCGCGTCCGGCGGCGAAGGACCGCTGATGGTGGTCGTGCCGGCAGGCAGCTTCCTGATGGGTAGCGAAAGGCGCCCGGAGGAGCAGCCTGTGCGTCAGGTGAACATTGAACAACCGATCGCGGTGTCCAGATTCGAAATCACCAATGCGGACTTTAATCAGTATTGCGTTTCGATGAACGTTCGTTGTCCCGACTCGCCCTGGTCGGACGATGAAATGCCCGTTGTTCAGGTCTCCTGGCAGGAAGCGACGAATTACGCTGAATGGTTGTCCCTCGAGACGGGCCATGTATACCGGTTGCCGACCGAAGCAGAATGGGAGTATGCAGCACGAGCTGGCAGTGAAGAGCCGTACTATTTCGGCCGGGAGATTACACCCGTCGATGCACACTCATCGGCCAACGGAGAAGTCGATGCGCCGGTTGGCGTAGCTCGCCGGACCATCAAGGGTAATGCGTTCAGGCTCTATCATATGTCCGGAAACGTCCGGGAGTGGGTGAGGGACCCCTGGCGGGAAAACTATCGGGTACCGGGACCACCGGACACCCAGGACAGAGCGGTGCGTGGCGGTTCGTTCGCTGATGAGGCTGCGGAGTTGCGTTCCGCCGCCAGGAGGCCGCTGCCGATCGATCACCGGGACGATTACACGGGTTTTCGCATCGTTCGTGAGGTTTCTCATTCCAATCAATGATTTGGAGAAAATTGCAGGATTGTCAGTCGAGCGTTACACTGGTTAGCACTGGTCGATGATTTACAGCTGACTAAATAATAAATAAGAAATTATCGTCAGCCGCAGACTTCATCGCCAGCAATAAAAATAAGCAAAACTCAGTTCCACCAAGCGTTCTACAACCAAGAATAAATTCCGTGCCCGCGCAAGCAGGGTAATGAGAGGGGCGCAGTAATGAGTGAGATGTTGAGCACCGCCGGTCGAGCGGGGAGATGGCTCCTCCTCGGTCCATTCCTGACTTTCGCTGTCAGCGCAGGTCACGCGGCCAATTCCAACGAGGGGCAGCAGGCTCGGGCACCGCTTAGTGCATTTGCACAATCCGGACCTGCATCCGCGCAACTTGAGATACCGCCGGTTATTGATCGACCGCTCGGTGTCGAGGAGGGGCCTCGGGTTGTCGTGAGCCGGTTTGATCTCTCCGGCGCGGTTAGTCGTCCGGATGCGGATATTCGTATCAGCGAGATTCAAACCATTCTTGACGACCACGTCAGCTCGCAATCGCCAGACGGCTTTGCAATCGGCCAGTTACAGGCCGTCGCTGACGACGTTACGAATTACTATCGCGAACGCGGCTTGATTCTTGCGCAGGCCTTTGTGCCGGCGCAGGACGTTGTCGATAACGTCGTTCGCATCGAGGTTCTCGAGGGCGAACTGGAAAACATCGTCGTCGAAGGCAACCGAATCTTCAGGACCAGCCTCGTCCAGGCTCCGTTCCGCAGACTTCAGGGCCAGCCTGTGACGCAGGGCACCATCGAACGAGCGCTGCTGGATGTGCAGGACTACCCCGGGCTGACCGTTTTCGGCACGTTCACGCAGGGTCAGAATCTCGGTGGTACCGATCTTGTTGTACAGGTGCGCGAAGAGGATCGTTTCTACGTCACGCCCAGCGTCGACAACTACGGCAGCATCTTTACAGGTGAGTATCGTGCAGCGCTGGATTTTCGCGCCAATAACCTGTTTGGGGCCGGCGACCAGATTGGCGGCTACATCCTGCAATCGTTCGAACCCGACAACGGCATCTTCGGCGGCATCGACCTCAGCATCCCGGTCGGCATCACTACTTTTGGTTTCGGCGCCTCAACGAATCAGTTCGACGTTACCGGCGTAGGCACGGTTACAACGCCCGTCTCGGGTACCGCCGATCAGGCATATGCCTTTCTCAACTTCGCGTTCGCCAACGGCCGGTTCTTCGGATCCAATGGTCGGTTCACCCTGACCTCCAAGCGAGCCGACACCGAAGCGACCGGACTCGGCCAACCTGTTCTCCTGAACGAAGACAAGCTGACGGTCGCCAGTTTCGACGTGGATTTCTTCCACGCCAGTCGCAGTGGTCGAGGAGTCACGATTGCCGAGCTTGGCGTCGATATCGGGCTTCCGGACACGATTGGTTCGATGGATGAGAACGGCGACAACTTCTCAAGCCGTCAGAACGCATTCGGAGAATTCGCCGGCGGCGACTTCGCCAAGGTTCGCGCCTCCATGCAGCACCTGCGGCGGTTGTCGCAGAATAACTCCCTGCTGTTCCGTGTCGACGGCCAGTGGACTTCGGACTTACTCGTAGCGCTCGAGCAGTACTCCATCGGTGGGCCCAGAAACGTCAGAGCCTATCCGGTTGCAGAAGCGCTGGCGGATATCGCGGCGACAGCCAGCCTGGAATGGATCATCAACGCACCGGGATTCGCCAGCCGGCAAGCGGGTAACCGTACCTGGGGTGAGATTTTCCAGGTGTCGCTTTTCGCCGATTACGGATGGGGCGAGTTGATCGAGCCGCTGGCGAACGAAAACGCGAGGCCGGAATTGTATGGCGCCGGCATCGGCTTCCAATTCAATATTCCGAACCGATTTTTTGCGCGACTGGATGTCGCATCGCCGCTGTCAGACCCTGAGCCAACAGACGGGCGCGATCCGCAGTATTTCTTTCGCATGAGCTACACCTTCTAGGGCTGCTTCTGACAACAATCCAGATCGCAACATAAATACACGCAAGGTCACGAACATGGCTTCCAGCAGTTACGCAGGAACGAAAATGAATAATAAGAATTGCGTTGAAGTTTCGAATTGCACTTCACTGATCGCCAGTCTTTTGCTTGTCGGCCTGAGTGCACCCGCCGGTGCACAGCTGTCTGGCGGCGAGGTACATGCCGGCGAAGGCAGTATCGATACGAACGGCAACACGACCACAATCACGCAGCGCTCTCAAAACCTGGTCGTTGACTGGGATACCTTCAACGTTGCGGCCAACGAAAGAGTTGTCTTTGATCAGCCGAACGTGACCTCAGCGGCCCTGAACCGCATTTTCGACCAGAACCCCAGCCAGATATTCGGCGCAATCGATGCCAACGGCCGAGTCTTCCTCTTTAACCCCAACGGCCTGCTCTTCGGTGCCTCTGCGAAAGTCAGCGTCGCATCGCTGGTCGCAAGCTCCCTGGATCTTTCCGTTGATGACTTCATGGCGGGCCAGTACGACTTCAACGCCATTGCGGACCGCACCGGCGGGCTGGTCGTTAACCGCGGTCTCCTGCAGGCCGCTACCGGCGGTTCCGTCGCGCTGATCGGCGGCGCGGTCGAGAACGAAGGCGTCATCCTTGCCGAGTTCGGCGACGTGGCGATGGGTGCCGGCAACAAAGTCTCTCTCGACTTCGACGGCGACGGCCTGCTGTTTTTCGAAGTGACGGGAGACGTCCTGACGAATGCCGATGGCCGCGAATCGGCCGTCAGCAACAGCGGCGAAATTGGTGCGGACGGCGGGCAGGTCGTGCTCGCCGGCAGCACGGCACGCAATGTATTCTCCAACGTCGTCAACAACAGCGGTATCGTCCGCGCCCAGCGAATCGAGAACACCGGCGGCGTCATCCGCCTGTCCGGTAGTGGTGGCGACGTTTACTCCAGCGGCACGTTGAACGCGTCCGGCACTGGCGGCGACGGCGGTTCTGTCCAGGTTCTCGGTGATCGGGTCGCCCTGACCGGAAACGCCTCGATCTCGTGAACCAGCACAGGCACTTTGTAGGGAAAGAGT
>CAZFVT010000295.1:0-4822 GCA_964522355.1 uncultured Woeseiaceae bacterium
CGGGCATCAGCGCCGGGGGAGCGTTGGAGAAATGGTCTTACAAAAATCTGTTCGTCAAATCGGTGCGCTTACGGCTTGTGCGTTGAACATGCGAATCTTGGTTCGATGCCAGCTACGCCGCTTGCTCAGCGTTTTGTCGACGGCCTTCTCGGCCCGCATCGCTGAAATGGCGACCGCGGCGTAAAGGTCCGTGTTAATCGTTGCGACGCGTACCGGTGAGCGGTGCTTTAGAAACACCGTGATACCAGCGGCTTTTCCTTTGCCGCCTGCCGGGCCCTTCGCGTTCAGCATGTTGACCTCGACCCGACGAATATCGTCGTTAAAGCGATCGAGCGTCATGTGGAGTTCGTTGTTAACCCAAGCCTTAAGAGCCGGGGTCAGATCGAATCCCTGGGTTTCAACGTTCGTGTTCATCAGGCACCTCCTGTGCAATGGAGATTATTATTCAGTTTTCTCTGACAAAGGTATAGTCGAATGATTCGAGTGAAAACATCGGTGATAACGTAGTATAGTAGACCCTGTTTTCTGCGCTCTTACATAAGCTCGTCGAACCAAGAGGATTGCCATGCGCCATTTGAACTACAGTCACCTGCAGTATTTCTGGACCGTTGCCCGGGAAGGGAGCATTGCCAAGGCGGCCAAGGTATTGCACCTGACGCCGCAGACCGTCAGTGGACAGCTCAAGCTGCTGGACAAGGACTGCGGGCAGCCCTTGTTTAACAAGCAGGGCCGCAACCTCGTACTGTCCGAGACCGGGCGACTGGTGTTCGACTATGCCGAGGAGATTTTTTCCATCGGCTCCGAGCTTGCCACGGTCGTTCGGGGCAACACCGTCAGCGGGCAGTCCGTGCTCAACGTTGGCATGGTATCGACGCTGCCGAAGCTTATTGCCGAACGTATCGTGGCGCCGGCGCTGACCGGCGACCAGCCCATCCGAATCCGCTGTTCGGAGGCCGATATCGAAAACCTGCTGGCCGACCTCGCCGTACACCGGCTCGACCTGGTGCTCTCGGACCAGCCGATTCCGCCTGGCCTCAGCATCACCGCATTCAACCACCCGCTTGGCGACAGCGGCCTTTCCTTCTTTCTCCGCACCGGCAAAACCGCCGGCTATCAGCGCGGCTTTCCCAAATCACTCGATGGAGCCCCCATGCTCCTGCCATCGCAGAACTCGGCCCTGCGACAGAAGATCGATGATTGGTTTGAGCAGAACGGTATCGCGCCCAAGCTGGTTGGCGAGTTTTCGGACAGCGCACTTCTTAAAGCGTTCGGGGAAGCTGGCGCAGGGATTTATCCGGCCCCGACGGTGATCGAGAACGAAATCTGTCGCATGTACCGGTCACGGGTCATCGGCCGGACGGATGAGGTCACCGAGCAGTTCTACGCGATCTCCCCGGAGCGGCGGCTGAAGCACGAGGCGGTCGTTGCGATCACCAACATTGCCCGCGAGGACCTGTTCGGCAACGGCAGCTGAAATATTTCCGGCCCTCTTCGGGTCTCCTCTGGCGTGGAAGCGAAAACCTTGCCGACCGCTCACTCCCTATCGTCGGCAGGGATTCCCAAGGTGAATCGCTTGAGGACGGATTCTCGACGCGGTTTCCAGGGCGGGACTCCTCCCCGGGAGTCCCGCCTTTTTTGTTGCCCGGCGTTCCGCCGGGGCCCGGCAGGCAGGTGATAGACTCGCGCGGCGTTTGACCACCCGAGGAGCCTCGCCATCGCCCGCAAGAAGTCCCGATCCCGTCGCGATAACTCGAAGCGCCGCCGGTTTGTGCGCTGGCTGAAGGGTGCTGCCTGGGCCTTCCTGCTGCTGGTCGTCGCAAGCGTGGCCCTGACGTTGCCGTTGCGCTGGCTGGATCCGCCGACCACGGCGTTTATGGTCGCCGATGACAGCGGCCGGATACCTGTGCTGCAGGAATGGGTCGACTGGTCGGGCCTGGGCAGCGCCGCACCTCTGGCGGTCGTCGCGGCTGAGGACCAGCGCTTCGCCGATCACTTCGGTTTTGACGTTGAATCCATTACCCGGTCGATCCAGGCTGCGGAAGGGGGCGGCCGCCTGCGCGGCGCCTCAACGATCACCCAGCAGCTGGCGAAGAACCTCTACCTGTGGAACGGGCGCAGCTTCGTACGCAAGGGACTCGAGGCCTGGCTGACTTTCTACCTGGAGCTGTGCCTGCCCAAGCGGCGGATCCTCGAGCTGTACCTGAACGCCATCGAGCTCGGCCCGGGCATCTACGGCGTAGGTGCCGGCAGTGAGCACTTCTTTGGCAAGGCGCCGGCCGCACTCAGCGATCGGGAAGCCGCGTTGCTGGCCGCGGTGTTGCCGAACCCGAATCGTCTCCGCGTTGATCAGCCGAGCAGCTACGTGCGCGAGCGCCAGCGGTGGATAGGTGAGCAGCTTGCCAGACTGCGCCGAGAGGACTGGCTGCGGCGTATCGATAACTAGCTGCGTGAGCGGTAACTACCAGTGCAGGGTGCCCGGCTCTCCCTTGAACGGGCCCGCAATGTCATCGGTAATCCAGCCGCCGTAGAAGCCGCCCGGCTGGGGCCGAACCCGCTCGCCGTCCAGATAGCACTCAACGCGACCCGGATAGAAAGACACCTGGTCAGCAATCGCTGCAAACGCGCGGGCCGGTTCGGGATAAGCCCAGGCGACCACCGTTGCCGGATCGTCGGCCAGCGCCCAGTACTTCGCGCCGCCTTTCCATTCGCAAAACGAGTGGCCGGGGGCTTCGACGAACGCCGACCAGTCAACGGCGCTCGACGGCAGATAGACGGTCGGCGGACTGGCGGTCTCGAGGACGCGATAGCCCTGTTCGCTCTTCGCGATCAGCCCGTCCGGTCCGCGAATCTCAATCAGCCGCTCACAGGGTTCAATCGCCGGCGGGCGGGGATAGTCCCAGACGGATTCCTGTCCGGGCGCCGGATCGTCGGCGAATTCAGGCCTGGTAGCCCCGGTATTTTTCCACATCGTTGAGAGAGCCCCGCTCGAGGTCAGACCTGCGCGGCTTCGGCGGCGTCGTGCTTGAGGCGCATCACCCGGGCACGCTGCACGTGCAGCAGGTCGCTGATCTTCAGCACCAGCGAGTCTTCAAACTTATCGAGCGTGCCGTCAGCGTAGGCGACGCTCCAGAGCATGCCGACGATGCGTGCCTTTTCGTCTTCCACCAGGTTCTCGTGCAGGAGCTGGGTGAATTCATGGATAGAGACCAGGTCCTCGGCCTTTTCGGTCGCCGCATTGAACAGACCGGCCGCGTCTTCCGGCTGCAGCCCGAAGTGGGATTCGATCAGGCGCAGCACATCGTCATGCTCGGACTCATCGAAAACATGGTCGGCGCGCGCGACGTCCACGAGCAGCACCGCCGTCGCCAGGCGCACGGCTCGCTCCCGCTGCTCGGGATCCGCACCTTTGGCATCGTCGGTCTTGATTGCACCGACGACCTGATCGATGAGTCCTCTGATCATCTGAATTCCTGTCTGCTAAGGCATTACCAATGTCTATGATTGGCCCGGAGCAGCGAAGTTTCAAGCAACGGCAACTGCCGGTCGGAATTCGAGCGGAGATATACTGTCAAAGGAGTTGCCGTGATTTCCTTAACCCTTGTTATCGACAAACTGGACAGGCTGCGCCGCTCGCCGCCTGCCTATCGCGCCGAGCGCGCTCGCCTGTGGGCCTGCGGGCTTGCTGCTGCATGGCTTGCGCTGGCGGCCGGCTGTGCGACATCGCCGCCCGCGAACGTTGAGAACATCTGCGCGATCTTCGAAGAGAAGGACCGCTGGTACAAGGCGGCGAAGAAATCGGAGGAGCGCTGGGGCACGCCGATACACGTCCAGCTGTCGATCATTCGCCAGGAGTCGTCCTTCCAGTTCGACGCCCGCCCGCCGCGCGGCAAGATGCTCGGGTTCATTCCCTGGAAGCGGCCTTCCAACGCCTACGGCTACGCCCAGGCGCTCGAGAGCACCTGGGCCTGGTACAAGAAAGACACCGGTCGTCGCTTCGCCGATCGGGATGATTTCGCCGACGCCATCGACTTCGTCGGCTGGTATACCGACAAGTCGCAAAAGACGGTCGGGATTTCCAAGTGGGATCCCTACAACCAGTACCTCGCCTACCACGAAGGGCACGGAGGGTTTAAGAAGAAGTCCTACCGGTCCAAGGGCTGGCTGATGGATACGGCGAGGCGGGTTGATGTACGTGCCCGCGAATGGGGTGCTCAGCTGAATCGCTGCGAGGATGATCTGGACAGCGGCTGGTGGATCTTCTAGGCGGCCAGGCCGAGACGGCTTTCAAGCCGGGTTTTGCAGGCAGTCTATTCGGCAGCGGCGCTTCTGACGAGCGCGATGGCCTCGGCATCCACGTGGCCATCGGCAATGACCGATTGGCTCTTCTGGAACTGGCTTAGCGCGCCCGTCGTGGCCGGCCCGACGATCCCGTCCGGGTTTCCAGGGTCGTGACCGAGGGCGACCAGGTCCTCCTGCAGTTGCCGCACCTGGTCGCGCGTGATGCGCTCGCCGCCCGGGTCGGCCGGACGCGTTAGCGGCACGCCGCCGGCAATGCGATCGGCCAGCCGGCCGACGGCGATGGCGTAATACTCGGACCGATTCCAGCGCATGATGACGTCGAAGTTGTCGTAGGCGATAAAGGCCGGGCCCTCATGACCGGCGGGCACCAGGACGGCGGCCGGCAGATCGAGCGCCGGCAGCTTGCCGCCGTAAGCATCGCGCACGTCCAGGGCGACCCACTCCGACAGCGGGCGCTTGTTGCCGCGGCCGGCGAGGCTGTAGTCGAAGCGCTCATTGCCACCGCGGACATCGGCGGCGAATC
>CAZFVT010000296.1:0-4820 GCA_964522355.1 uncultured Woeseiaceae bacterium
GAATCGAATTGTCATCCTCAATTCGAAAGGTGGGTGCGGCAAGACGACGCTGGCGACCAACATAGCCAGCTACTACGCGAAGCTGGGCCCTCAGCCAACCCTCATGGACTACGACCCGCAGGGTTCAACGACCCGCTGGCTCGAAATGCGCGATCCCGAGCGTCCGGCCATTCACGGCATTACGGCGTTCAAAAAGACGATGCAGGCCACGCGCAGCTGGCAGCTTCGCGTACCGAACGACACGCAGAACCTGATTATCGACTCGCCGGCCGCCATCGACCACGACCAGCTGCGTGAGCTGACACGGGACGCTACCAGCATCCTCGTGCCCGTGCTGCCCTCGGCCATCGACATTCACGCCGCCTCCAAGTGCATTGCCGACCTGCTGCTCGTCGCCAAGGTTGACCGAAGGGAAAAGAAGCTGGCCGTCGTCGCCAATCGTACCCGGCACAACACCAAGAGCTTCGACAGCCTTATGCGGTTCCTGGATTCGCTCGGCATACCGATCATCGCGGTGCTGCGCGACAGCCAGAACTTCGTTCGCGCCACCGAGCAGGGCATCGGCATCTGCGACATGCCGCCGCACAAGGTGCATAAGGACATGGACGAGATGAACAGGATCATCTACTGGCTCAACGGCTGGAAGGATCGCGGCCGCGATCACCAGGGGTCGGGCACCGGTTCGACCGCTACAAACGTAACGCCGTTTCCGAACAGTCAGCAGCGTTCAATCTGACTCGGATTGAATCTCGGCGAATAGCTGTTCGTCGACGTTTCCTCCGCTCAGCACGATAGCCGTCGTGCGACCTTCAGTATCCACTTTGCCCGCCAGTACAGCCGCAAGCGCAACCGCGCCGCCCGGCTCGACAACCAGCTTGAGATGACGAAACGCAAAGCGCATGGCGCGGCGCACGTCGGCATCCGTGACCGTCAGCACACCGGCGCAAAGCCGGCGATTGATGTCGAAGGTCATTTCACCCGGGGTTGGCGTCTGCAGCGCATCACAGATTGATCTCGCTGCCGGGTCGTTGTGCTCCAGCTTGCCGCTGGCGAATGAGCGCCGGGTGTCATCGAAGTCTGCGGGCTCGACAAGGTAGATGTCGGTTGACTTGGACGCGTCGCGAATCGCAATGGCAGATCCCGAGCTAAGCCCGCCGCCGCCGCAGCAGATCAAAACCTGGTCCGGTACTGAATCGATTGCGGCTGCCTGCTCCATCAGTTCAAGACCCACCGTCCCCTGCCCGGCGATGATGTCGACGTGTTCGTACGACGGCACCAGCTCAGCCCCGGATTCCTCGGCAAGCTGCCGCGCAATCGCCTCGCGATCCCCCGAATAGCGATCGTAGAGTACCGGCTCGCCGCCGAGGCGCCGGGTGTTGGCGATCTTCGCCGGAGGGGCATCCTCCGGCATCACGATACGGGTGTTGATGCCCAGCATGCGACCCGCTGCGGCCACGCCCTGTGCATGGTTGCCGGATGACCAGGCAACGATGCCGTTGGCCGAACGCTCCGCCGGAATCTGTGACATCAGGTTGTATGCACCGCGCAGCTTGAAAGAGCCGGTCCGCTGCAGACATTCCGGCTTGATCAGCACTTTGCCACCGGCCGCCTCGTCAAGCTCTGCCGATTGCAGCAGCGGCGTTATCTCGGTTACACCGCGAAGTCGGGCCGCCGCGCTTCGTACGTCTTCGATCGTGACTTTCACCTATGTCTCCAGATCACCGAGCAGCCTGTCGATCTTGGCTGCGCAAATAAAATCGTTGTCGGACAAGCCGCCGATCGCATTGGTTGTATAGACCACCTGGCAGCGACCATATTCAACGTCCAATCGCGGGTGATGGCCCTCGATGGTGGCTACCCAGGCCACCGCGTTGACGAACGCCATCGTGCGACTGAAGGCCTGGAACCTGAACTCGCGCTCAATGGAAGAACCGTCGGCGGACAGCTGCCACTCGGCATCTATGTGCTGCAACTGCGCCAGGGCCGAGGGCCGATCCAGCGGCTCAACACCCCCTTCGCAGGGTCGGCAACGACGATCTGCCAGTTCAGTCACGGTCATCAGTCCTCAAAATGCGGCGGCGTCGCTGCGGATAATAATGAAAGCCTTCAGGATTTGCCGAAAAAAAGCCGGCCTCTAACGAGGCCGGCTGAGCGATGTCGAATCCTGTCAACAGATCCGACTTGGGGGAACCATCACCGATAGTGCAATCTCCACGTCATTTCAGATGTCTCAAACAGGTTAGAAGGTCTCCAATGCCCAAAAACCGTGGCCATCCAACCTCATCCACCAAACCCGACCGAAGCAACCCAAACAGCTACCACAATCCTTCCTCCGCCCAACCCCGATCGAAGCCACCTCTAAGGACTGCCACAGTCTTCGCGGGCTAATCCCATCCACCAAACCCGACCGAAGGAACCCAAAACAGCTACCACAATCTTTCCTCCGCCCAATCCCAATCGGAGCCACCTCCAACCGCTTCCACAATCTTCTCTTCTCCAACCCAAACCCAACGAGCCGGAAGAGCCTTAAGGCCCCCCCGGCAACGCTGGACTAACGCTGGGCCGCAACCGACGGTGAATCCGCCACGAACAAGGTGACGCTGACCTTGCGCTCGAGGGCGTAGCTGTCGACGGTTGCATCGGTGGCCGGCGATTCGCCGTGTGCGGTCACCTGGATCCGGCGCTCTGCGATACCGCCGGCAACCATCACGTCGCGCACGTGCTCTGCGCGACGCTGCGACAATGCCCGGTTATAGTCCGCATCGCCCCGCTCATCGCTGTAGCCGTCGATGCGGATGTAGATGTCGTCCATCGAGGCAAGCGTTGCTGCTAGGCTGTGAACCCGGTCGCTGGTCGTATCAACCAGGACGTGCTCGTCGGTGCGGAACAGCAGGTCCATCTCGAGGCCGGCCTCCAGCATCGACAGGAGCTCGGGCCTGGCGACTGCCTGCAGCGCCTGGATTTGCTGATCCAGCCTTTGGTTGTCGCCATTGATCGTCTCGAGCTGAGCACTCAACGCGTCGGCATTCGCGCGGCTGCTGTCCAGATCGGCGGCGAGTGCCGCGACCTTTTCATCCTTGCGGTGATAGGACTCACCAAGTTTTGAACCGACGATTACTCCGACCAGTGCGCCAACCGGCCCGCCGGCAATCGCACCGACGACGAGTCCGGATCCAGCGCCAATGTTCTCTTCCTTGGAAGCCGCCGCCTGCGCGGGATTAATGCCGGCAATGCCGGCCGCCAGGGTAGCAACGCCGGCGATAACCTGAGTTCGAATTTTCATGCTTGTCTCCTCGTGTTTGACGGCCACACCGGTGGCCGGCTTCGGAGACATTAGGCAGGGCAATGGAGACAGTGATCGGGCCTTTCGATGGCACTCTCGGCATCAATTGTGGCAAATTCTGGCGGTCGCCTCAGGCGAGAAATCGACCAATCACCGGACGAAACGCGTCCATCTCTGTCAGGAACGAATCGTGGCCTTTCAGGCAATCAAGAATGACGAGTTCATTATCATCGACGACCGAATCGAGACCGGCAGACAGGTCTTCCTGCTGATGCTGAGGAAACAGGAAATCGGTTCTTACGCCAATGACCATGGAACGGTCCAGCTCAAGTTTCTGGAACGCTGCTTCCAGCGAACCGCCATGCTCGGCAAAGTCGAAAAGATCTGACGCCCGCGACAGATACAGGTAGCAATTCGCGTCAAACTGGCCGCTGAACCGCATCGCCTGAGCATCCAGGTAGTTCTCGACCGCAAAATCGCCGCTGAACTGCGCGCCAACGCGTGTCGCCGTTGTCGCGTGGCGCTCACGACCGAAGCGCAGCTCCCACTCCTCCGCGGAGCGATAGGTGATCATCCCGAGTTTCCGCGCCAGCCGCTGGCCATCGAGCGGCGGATCATCGAGCGCGTAGTCGCCGCCCTGCCACTTCGGATCGCGAACAATCATCTCGCGCTGCAGCGAACGGATCGCAATGGAGAAGGGCAATGCGCGCGTCGATGCGCAAACGGACATAAACGCGCGGCTGAGCCCCGGATACCGCGCGCAGAACGCCAGCGCACTCATGCCGCCCATGGAACAGCCTATCGTCGTGTGCAGCGACTCAAGACCCAGCGACTTCACAACCTCGAAGCCCGCGGCAGCAACGTCCTCCAGGGTCAGGGTGGGAAAGCGCAGGCGATAGAGCTCACCGCTAGCCGGATCGATCGAAGCCGGGCCGGTGGATCCGTAACAGCTACCCAGCGAGTTCACGCAAATGACGAAGTAGCGATCCGTATCGATTGGCAAGCCAGCGCCAATCATGTCTTCCCACCAGCCGGACGCGGGATTCTCGACGCTCGATGCCGCGTGCGCAGAGGGCGACAGGCCGGTAAAAATCAGGACGCCGTTGTCGCCGCGATCGTTGGGTTGCCCCCAGGTCTCGTAGGCAATCTCCGGCGATTCAATCCAGCCACCGCGATGCATGGCAAACCGCCCTTCCACCTTCACTTTTCTAACAGCGGTCATGCGAACTCCTCGCGGGTGCCCGGACGTTACTTGCCCTTCTTGACGTGCTTAAGCATACGCTTGCGCTTCCGTTCCTGCCGAGGCGTCAGGGTATTGCGGCGATTCTTGTACGGGTTGTCGCCGGACTTCAGCTGCAGTCGCACCGGCGTGCCCTTCAGTCGAAACACCTTGCGGAAACGATTGATCAAATAGCGTCGATACGCTTCAGGAAGCCGCTCAACCTGGTTGCCGTGTATGACGATGACGGGCGGGTTTCTTCCGCCCTGGTGGGCATAACGCAGTTTCGGCCGACGACCGCGCTGCATCGGCGGCTGA
>CAZFVT010000297.1:0-4806 GCA_964522355.1 uncultured Woeseiaceae bacterium
GGTTGAAGAACGCTCGAGCGCGCATGATCCGGTGCGGGCCCTGCAGCGTCTTGGGCCAGGCCAGGGTATCCGCTGCCGTCACGGCGAGCGGCCTGAAGGTCAGACCGGCATCCAGCGCCCGCGAGTTATCGACCGACGAGAGCGGGTCACCCGGAATCCAGATGGGCATGTCCGAGTAAGGCTGAACGCCCTGCTCGCGCAAAAACGACGTTGACACCCAGGTGAAGGAAACCGGCGTGCTGGTAACCGCACGCATGCCGTACAGCATTTCGGCCATCGACAGACGAGAGCCGATGCCGACGCCGTTGTACACGCCGGCCTTGCCAACCTCCGCCAGACGCACGATCCATTCTGTCAGATCGCGAACGTCGATGTACTGCACTTGGTCATCGCCATCGCCGGGTGCGAGCACCTCGCCGCCCCGGTCAATACGTACCGGCCAATAGGTAAACCGATCCGTCGGGTCGCCGGGACCGACGATGAAGCCTGGCCTGACAATGGTCGTGCGACCCGGAAACGCTTCTTCCGCCACCTGCTCTGCGAGCGCCTTGGTCGGGCCGTATTCCAGCTCATCCCCCATATTGAATCCATCCGGTGGCTGCGCCAGCGGGCTGCCGACGGCGATCTTTGGCGCCGCCGAAGCGCCGTCCGCGAACTCGTAGCCGAGCGCCTCACCGGCGTAAGCAGAGATCGTCGACACGAAGACGTAGTGTTCAGCCGCGCCCTTCAGCAACTCCGTCGAGCGCTGCACCCAGCGGTAATCGCGCGCGTTGTTGTCGAGCACGACGTCCCACTCGCGTCCTTCCAGTGCCGAGAGATCGTCGTTGCGATCACCGACGAGATGCTCGACGCCCGGAACCTCGGGCTCTCGATTGCCACGGGTAAATATCGTGACCGAGTGGCCACGATCGACGGCGTATTGCAGCATCGGCGGACCGATGAAGCCGGTGCCGCCCAGGATCAGCAGGCGCTTGGGCGACGCCGGCGCCGTATTCGCGGCGGCGGACAGGGCGAACGGGGAAAACAGGCTGGCGGCACCGGATACGGCGCCGGCTTTGAGAAAGTGTCGTCGTTTCATCGTCGCTCTCGGATCAGAGGGCACGGCGGATCGGGAAGCGTTTCTTGTTACCCGGACCAGCCAGCGGACAATGAAGTATACGCTGGCTGATTACTCGACGGTTCTAACGAGGAGATCTAAGGCCTAGCCGGCTTTCTCGAGCAGGCGCTTGCGCACCGATACTTCGAGTTCGTGTGCCCGGTTCTTCGCGCGGTACATGGCCTGGTCGGCCGCGCGCAGCAGGCCGGTCAGGGTCTGCGCATGCTCGGGATAGAGCGCGAGGCCGATGCTGGCGGAACACAGCAACGTGTCGCTGCCGACACTGTATGGCCGCTCGAGTGCCTCCGTGAGGCGTCCGGCCAGGCGTTCGGCAATCTCCGGATAGACATTGGGTACCAGGGCGACGAATTCGTCTCCGCCGGGGCGGCCAATGATGTCGCAGGAGCGAAGGTTTACCCGCAGCCGCTGCGCAGCCGTCCGCAAGAGTTCGTCGCCCGCGTCATGACCGCAACGATCGTTGACCAGCTTGAACTGATTCAGATCGATAAACAGCAGCGCGCCGGTTGCATCGTCGCCGGTTTCCGCCAGCATGCGCGATGCAGACGCTTCGAATCCCCGCCGGTTGAGGACGCCGGTCAGCGGATCCGTCGCCGCCATGGACTCCATCTCTTCCTCGCGCGCCTTGCTGCTGCTGACGTCGATGAACGTCACCGCCACGTTGTCGCCGACCGGTTCGCCGATCATTCGCAGCCAGTGGCCGGCCTGCTCGCCAGCCGGACACACTTCGGAATCGAACACCTGTCCGTTGGCGATGGCCAGGTGGAATCGTTCCCTGACGCTGGCCGCATCGTCCGCCTTCATGCCACCGGTGGCCATCGAGATCAGGTCATCCAGGGTCAGATCGATGACGTCGTCCATTTCGGCGTTGAGGAATCGCGCCGACGCGTCATTGGCTGAAACGACCGTCAGTGGTCCGTCCGAATCGCCATCGGTCTTGACCCGGCGCAGGCGCACGAGGCCATTGACCGAGTGTTCGAACAGCGTGCGCAGCAGGACCTGGCTGGAACGGAGCTCCGCCTGCGCCTGCTCGACGTCACTCACGTCGTGGAACATGAGCACACGACCGGTATGCATCCGGCTCGTTTCTGACTGGATGGGAGAAGACTGTATATGCAGGAACCGGCCTGTCGCCGTCGTCAGCCGTCGCGGCTCACCGGAGGCAACCGCTTCCATCACTTCCGGCGCACTGTCGCCGAACACTTCCTGCAGGGATTTCCGAAATGCGCCGGTCTCACGGAGATTGAAGAGCTGCTCAGCGCCCCGATTCAGGCCGACGATACGATCCCTGTCATCGAGCACGATGACCGGGTCGACAATATTGCGGAATACCGACTCGAAGGAAATTGGCGAAAACTCGATCGCGCGACCGGCGATCGTCAACCAGGCGAACACCGGCATCATCAGGGCAAAAACGATCGGCACGTAGGGCACGGTTCGCGGGCCATAGCCAAGGTCGAACGCGACGACCGCCGCGAGCGGCACGGCGGCGGCGACGGAGAAGGCCAGCACGCTGCGCTTGCGATTGCGTCCCACGTTGGCGCTGTGCATTACCAGCCCGAGTATCGCGGCCAAAGTTAGCAGCGCGCTGTAAGGCGCATGCACCCTGAGATACCAGGGGCCCCACGCGTCGGGTCGCGCGAGAAACTGCCCTGCTTCATTAACGTCGGGCAGGGCCCACAGGAGCTGGTGATACTGATTGGTGCCGGCGAACAGCATGGAACACACGGGCAGACAGAGCATCAGCACGATGTTCGAGTGCGTGGTCTTCAGTCGCGTATAGGCGCGAAAGGCGACCAGCAGCCCGACAGGTACGAAGCCGGTGCCCAGAAAATGTCCCAGTCGACCGATCGAGTACATCGCGTGGGAAGTGGCAACCAGCTGCACAGCTCCGCCGATCACCCAGGCGGCAATGCCCAGCGCGACCAATGCCATTGCCTGTTGTCCGGGCTCCCGCGGCGCTTTCACCATGCGCGCGGCGAGAATCCCGTAACAGATTCCACTGGCAACCATCAGGCAGGCGACGACGTTTTCCACGTGCTTCCAGGTGTTGGATTATGGAGAGTCGGAAATACTAGAGTTCGCAAGCCTCATTGGCGTTGAAGCAATCCACAGCTTTCCGACGGATTCGGGCGATATATGTGGCCGAGCGCGCAAATAGGCATTAATCGAGGAAAACGCCTCGAAATCAGGGATTTTTGGTAACCGGTTGGCGTTAGCGTGCGGCGGCGGCGACCGAGGCACAAACCTGGCTGTAGATGGCCGCCGCGTTCTCCGTGGGAATGTCGCTCAGACGTTGCAGAAACGGCAGGGCATCGGCCTCGGATTCGCTGGCGGCGGCTAGATACTGGTCTTCCGGTCCGCGCAAATGGCGACGCCAGGCAAGTATGAGCAGGGTCGAGGCCAAACGGGCCTTGATCAGGCTGTGCAAGACCATGACCTCGTCGCGAGCAAGTGGCGCCACCGCATGAAAGCCGGCTACAAGTTCAACAATCAATGACAGCGGATTGCCCTCGAGGACACGCAGGTAGGCTCCGGCAACGCCTAGCTCAATGATGCGCGGAGACCGCAGCATGTCGCCGAAGTCGATAACTCCCGCGACGCTCCGATCTTTCGCCAGCAACACGTTGGCAGGATTGGCGTCATTGTGAATCACCTGCCGCGGCAGCGTTGCGAACGCCGGGACGGCATCGGCCTCAAACTCGTCCAGTGTCGCCGTCAGCAGCGCGCGCTCCGCGTCGTCCGTAACGTGCGGCAGGAGCCGACGCAGCGCCGGGGCCTGCTTCATGTCCCACAACAAGGCCTGCTTCTCGCCCGGGTGAGAAAAACCTTCCAACGCCTGATCGAGCCTCGCCAGCGTCGTGCCCAGGCTCCTCGCGACCGCGTCATCGGCAACGTCGTCTTCGAGCAGGGTGCCAGGCAGGAAGCTCACCAGGCGGCAAAGGTGATTGCCCTGCGCCGAGCGAACCTCAATGTCGCTGGCGCCCGTTGTACTGCGGATAATGGTCGGCACACCGAGCCCGGCATCTCCATGCTTCTCGATATGAAGCAGCGCTTCAATCTGGAATCGGGTGACGTCTAGTGGCTCAGCAACATTGGCGATCTTCAGGATTGCGCGGCTGCCGTCAGCGCCGCGCAGAAGAAAGTTCTGATCGCGCTCGCTGACGAGAGGGCTTGCCGATACGTCGAGGCCATAGTGCTCTCGGGCAATGTCGACAGCGGCTTCTGCGCTTAGTGCAGGCGGCTGCGCCGCAATGCTGCTGAAGGGATCGTCTTCGTCCATACCTTGGCCGAGCTCGTGCCTATGTCAGGAAGCGGCGGACTCGTCGCCCATGACGACCTCGGCGACCGCGGGTCGCAGTTCGCGCATCTCCTCGGCGGAGAAAGCGTCGAGTTCATGCGGAAACACCAGCCATTCCTCGGTTTCGTGAATGAAGTAGTCAGGCTTGATGCTGGTCTCATTGCGGGAGGGTTTGAACCATGGCGCAGCGAGCCGGATGTCCTCGGGGGTGTTCGCCTTTGCCCGCTTGCGAATCTCATCGAGAACGGCAACGAAGGTATTGCCGGTATCAAACACATCATCGACGATCAGGAGGCGGTCGTCGTGGCTGACCTTGTCGATGATGTACTGCAGGCCGTGTACCGCCACTGAGCTGCGCTCATCGACACCGCGATAGGATGAGGTGCGAATG
>CAZFVT010000298.1:0-4806 GCA_964522355.1 uncultured Woeseiaceae bacterium
TGGCCGAAGCCATCGGCGTTGAGTCGGACCAGGACATCGTTGACGTTGTGGCATACATCAAGACCCTTTCAAAAGGACCCATGTACTGATGAAGACTCGAGGCGCAGCGGCGCTGGCCGCACTGGCTTTGACGTCGCTGGCCGTATCGTCAGCGGCCCAGGATGCCGAAGGCGACAACGGCGAAGACCGCACGGTTGAGATCGTCCTCGTCGAGCATCTGCCCGATGAGAATCGCGGCTGGTGCATCGACGCTGCGGGCCACCAGGCGAACGCCATCATGGAGGGAGGCGTGCATGGCCACACCTGCTACTCCTACGAGAACAAGGGCATCGCGATCGACCAGGGCTTCTCGGAGAACGACATGCAGAACGGCGCGTTCCGCCTTGTCGGCTTCGGCCATTGCCTGACGATGGCGATCGATAAGCCGGATTCCTGGATTGCCTTAACGCCCTGCGACGGTCGTGCTGAGCAGAACTTCCGCATGCAGAACGATGGCCGCATCGTGGCCGCGGCCGGCACCAACCTCTGCGTGACGCTGGGTACCGACCTGGTCTACGGCGGTGGCGGTAACCCCATACACAAGATTCGCGCGGCGGTGCTGGATACCTGCAGCGATGAAAAAGCGATCTATCAGAAGTGGCGAGTTCGCGACCATCGGGACTGGTAGCCGCTCCGGAAAATAAACCAAAAAATAAGGCGGCGCTTCCCGCGGGGAGGCGCCGCCTTTTTTGTGAGTGTCCCCTACCCTGTGCTCATGTAGGGGATAAGACGTCCGAGTAGCAGAACGCCGGTCCAGGCAACCAGCGACACGGCGCCAACAGCCTTCGCCAGTCCAGTCGTATCACCGTTTGCCTCCCAGCTGCCGATGACCGGGTGCAGCTTCCAGTAATACAGCGCGGCGTTCAAGCCGGCCACAAGCACCAGTACCATCTTGAGCTGGAAACCCGTGTGCCCGGCATAACGGAACGGGTCGCCGAAGAAGAACAGAACACCCGTTACCAGGTTGAGAATGAAGCCGACAAACACCCAGGGCAGCAACGAGTGCGTGGCGTGAATGTTGATGCTGCGGAAAAAGCCCAGCATCCGGCCGTCGATGATGATCAGCGCGCCGAGCAAGAGCGACAGGCCGATGAAGTGAAGGATTTCCATGAGCGGCCATAACCAGGCTGTGCTGGTTACCATCGTGTAGATCGCGCCGCCTTCAATTGACTGTGCAAGTGATTCCAACATGTCTCCTTCCGGTAATAGGCTAGTAGAGGTAGGCGATCAGGCGACCGGTAACTATGGCGCCAATCCACATCGCGAGCGAGAACCCGGCCACCGCTTTGGTCCCGCCGGTAATTGACCAGTTGCCGTCGGCTGCTTTCGCGTCACGGAGCCGGCGTTGAATGATCGCCGCCAGGATCGCGCCGACGAAAATCATCGAGATCTTGAACAGGAACGGTCGGTTGGTGATGAAGTAGCTGGCCTGAGAGGTAAACAGGAAAGCACCGGACAGCGCGTTGATAACAAACCCTATCCAGGCAAACTTCATGGCTGGAAGAAAACTGTCGATGCGAATCATCGAGAAGGAACCCATGAGCCGCAGGTCCAGCATGACGAAAATGCCGACGAGGATTGCCAGTCCAACCACGTGCAGGCTCAGCAGGAACGGGTAGGCCCACAGCGACTCGCCGACCCACAGGGCCACCGGCGTCTCCTCAAGCCAATATAAAGACTCCATTCGTGTCTCCGTTGCGAAAGATCGTTTCTGAGCGCCCTTCGAACCTGGAATCTGGCCTGCCGACCAGCGGATCTCGTTGCCCTCGCCCCAGTTATCATCGACAAAATCGACAATATCGCAATCTTAGCGAAATTTTTTCGCCTGCGAAAGGCCGCAAATGATTGTTTGTTGCACAAAACCACGTTTATTCAACCATTTGGCCAACTTACAGGCTGTTCACCCAGCGTCGGTATACAAACAAAATCGATGAAAGTAATATGTCGGCCGACTTGATCGACAATACGGAGACGCTAAAGCGATGGCGAAACCGTCCGACGAACTCCCGGTGCGCATGCCTGCCCACGCGGCTCCCACCCGCGCATCGAGTGCCTATGATCGCCTGCACGACGACATTCTGACCGGCGCGCTGAAGCCCGGTGAGAAACTGCGTCTCAAGGATCTGATCGATCGATACCAGACCGGGAACAGCCCTCTGCGCGAAGCGCTGAACCGCCTTTCGGCGAAAGGCATGGTCGTCCGCGAGGAAAACCGCGGCTTTCGCGTGCCCCCGGCGAAGAAGGACGAACTGCTGGAGCTCACCAAGACGCGCTGCTGGCTGGAGGAAATCGGCCTTCGGGAGTCGATAAAGCATGGCGACTCGGAGTGGGAAGAACGAATTGTGCTGTCGTTTCATCGCCTCAAACGCGCATCGTCCGGCGAATCCGCCGGCGACGATTCCCAATTCATGCACCAGTGGGAAGCAGTCCATCAGGATTTTCATATGGCCCTGATTTCTGCGTGCCGCTCCGACATACTGATTCGCTACTGCGCCGAGCTGCACCAGCGTTCCTACCGCTACCGGAACCTTGCTGAAGTGGTCGAATACCGTGGTATACACGAGCAGGACGAGCATCAGGCGCTGCAGAATGCCGCACTGAGCCGTGATGCCAACAAGGCGGCCGAGCTGCTCCGCAAGCACTACGAGGTTACGGCGAAAATCCTCATCGACAGCGGCAGATTCGACTAGATCCGGATTGCCAGGCGGCGAAAACCCATACCTGCTATTTCCCGCAACTTTCAGTGGGTTGACGGCCTAGCTGATTGATTTTTCGCCGACTTCCTCGCCCGCTCGGGAAAAATCGCTGTCAGAATCCCCAAAGCTTGTGTAAAATAATCGACATTCGGCCGATTTGGGCCTGATTGACGAAATAATTAGCATTACATCGGCCAGTCCAGCCGACGTCAGCCAGGCCAGGTCCACAACAAACGGCCGGGAATCGGCAGCAACAGCTAGGAGAAAAACGTGGCGTATCGAGTAGGCACGCAGGGGATGATGCAGGTTGACTACGAGCAGCGGATCAATATGGACCGCATGCGCGAGTACCGGGTCGGCCGCATCAAGCATTACATGGAAGAGTTCGACATCGAGTGCCTGCTCCTGTTCGATACCGGTAACAAGCGCTATTCAACGTCCACGGCCGTCTGCTCGCCCGAAATCGACAACATGGGCCGCTACGCGATCATCCCGCACAACGGCCCCCCGCACATTTTCGGCTTTGGCTCCGAAGTCGCCTCCGAAAAGATCAACTGCCCGTGGATCGCGGACTACACCTATCCCGCGCACGGCACCATGTTCGGCGCCCTGCCCGCAAGTTGGAGCCCCACGGTCGGCTTCATGAAGGACCTCGACATGGTCCTCGACAACTTCGGCCTCAACAAAAGCAACATCCGCATCGGCGTCGACGTCATTGAGGCGCAGACCCTGCTTGCCCTGCAGGCCAACGGCTACACGCTTGCAGACGGCCAGGCCGTCATGCAGTACGCCCGTTCGATCAAGAACGAAGATGAGATCGCGCTGTGCAAGCACGCCTGCGCCATTGTCGACGCGGCTTTCCACCGTATCGCAAGAGAGATTCGCCCCGGCGCGAAGGAAACCGACCTGCAGGCGGTTGCCTCGCATGAGATGCACCGGCTCGGCGCGCAGTGGGTGCACAACGTCCAGGTAACCTCGGGTAACCGGACGAACCCGCATCCGCACCTGAGCTCGGATCGCCTCCTGCAGCCCGGCGACATCATCTTCATGGACGTCGTCTGCCTGTACAACGGCTACCACACCTGCGTGTATCGCTGCTTCACGGTGGGGCCGCCGACCCAGAAACAGATCGATACCCACGCCAGGTGCCTGGAGATCCAGATGGGCGGCATCGACGCCGTGAAACCCGGCTGCACGACCGCCGACATCGTCACACGCTGGCCCGACTACCGGGAAATGGGCGCGCTCAACGAACACGAGATCTTCGGCCTCCAGTACGGACACGGCGTTGGCGTCGGCCTCTGGGAGTTCCCGATCATGTCGCGCGCCTACAGCCTCGAGCACCCGGTCGAGATCCAGCCGGGCATGGTCATCGCCCTCGAAACCTACGCCGGCAACGAAGACGGCATGGACGGTGTACGCCTCGAGGACGAAGTCGTCGTCACCGACACCGGCATCGAAATCATCACCAAGTTCCCCAACGACCGCATCATTGGCTGCGGCATGGATTACTAGGTTCCCATTACGCATTCCAAGGGCCCTTTCGAGGGCCCTTTTTTTTAGAGAACGACACCATGACAGAAACGATAAAAGTTGCCGTCATTCCCGGCGACGGTATTGGCAAGGAAGTGATGCCGGAGGGCATGCGCGTACTCGAAGCCGCGGGCAAGAAGCACGGGCTGAGCTTTGAGTGGCAGGAGTTCGACTGGTCCTGTGAGACCTACCTGAAAACCGGGCACATGATGCCGGAAGACGGCATCGAGCAGCTTCGGCCATCGGATGCGGTCTACCTCGGAGCCGCCGGCTTCCCGACGGTGCCGGACCACATCTCACTGTGGGGTCTGCTCATACCGATCCGCCGCGAGTTTAACCAGTACATCAACCTGCGGCCGGTGCGATTGTTCGACGGCGTGCCCTGCCCGCTGGCCGGCCGGGAACCTGGCGACATCGACTTCTACGTCGTCCGCGAAAACGTCGAAGGCGAATACTCCAGCATCGGAGGCATTCAGTACGAAGGTACCGACGACGAGATCGTCGTCCAGCAGAGCATGTTCACTCGCCGCGGCACGGA
>CAZFVT010000299.1:0-4806 GCA_964522355.1 uncultured Woeseiaceae bacterium
AGGAGGCGCGCCGGTCTCTCGAACGGCAGGCGGAGATCGAAGCCAGCGACAGCATTGGCTTCGACGAGTATCTCGCCGCTTACTACGCGTCCTGAGAGATTTCCCTTTTTCAGTGTGAACCAGGCGCCTCGGCCGTTCGCCGAGTGTGCGCTCCATCACATTTTAGCCGGCACAACCCTGTCTCGAGACCCCGGCTTAACTAAACTCTGGCTTCTCAAGATCGCCGGCGCCACGCGCCCGATAACGGGAGCTTTACGTTGTTCAAGACTTTCTTTCTCGGCCTGATTCTCGGCACGCTCGCTGCGGGAGGGCTCGTTTACGTTGTTCCCAGCGTCAATCTCGAGCGCGAACAGTCGATCATGACCGTTAACCCCAACGGCGGTACCCAGGAGCGGTTCTATGCGAACCTGCCCGGCGATCGAATCATGGCCTCCGTCGCCAACGGTGAGGAAGCCTGGCCGGCAGGCTTGCTCTGGCCTGCGGACCTCGACCTCGGCGATGGACAGGCAGAACTCTTCAAGCTTCGCAACGACGCCGATCGCGTCGTTGCCGTGGCCAGCCGGATCAAGACGGCCGGACCCGATTCGAACGTTGAATGGACCGTGCACCTGCCGGCGCGCGGAACGATCTACGCACTCCTGAACGGGGTCGCCGATGATACGGGTACCCGTAACGGCCGCCTGCGAGCCGGTTCCCGCGAGTTCGCAGATCGTCGAGGAAGTGTTAGCGAGCGTCTTGACGCGACCAGCGGCGAGTTCGAAGACAGCGATGGCAAGCTGATTCTCACGGCTGTGCTGGTAGGTACAGAGTTCGGCGAAGACTTCGACGGCGACGTCGTTGCAGGGGTGACACAATGAAGTACGTAATCAGCCTGTTCGTCGGATTCCTGAGCGGGTTCCCGGCGTTTCTCGCATTGATGTATTTGAACCCGCTAAGCACTCAGCAGACCCTGTCGCCCCTGTCAGTGACTGACGACAGCCTGCTGCAGCTTCAGTATTCAGCCGTGCCCGAAGAATCGATCGTGCTGACCAACGACGGAGACTCGCTGGTTCGGCCGACGCCGGCCGCGGTGCCCGAGCTTTGGGAAGATACGATCAAGAACGTCGAAGTGCAGATTGTCCCGCTGGTGGACAACAGCGGCCGGTCAGCCGGCATCGGTATCAAATTCTCCAGCGACTCGGAAGAGACGCGACTAATCGACTCAAAACTGATGGTCGACAGCGCCTGGCACATTTATTTGCCGGAGCTCGGTAGCCTGTTTGTCGATCAGAAGGAAAACCGCTGGTCCTACTACCGCGATATCGTGCTGGATGCTCGCATGAACTCCGCCGACAGCTGGGCGGGCAATTGGGTGGGCGTCATGACGACCGGTCCCAATGGCCTCGGTACCGGGCGCGCCTTTGGCGGCAACGGCATGCTGGCGAACGTAGAAAGTGAATTTGTCGAAGTCATTTCAGCCACCGCCTACTCTACTGAAACCGGTCCGGTGGGTATGGATGGACTGCTGACGATGACCTTGCCTGACGCTCCGACGACCAGCGTCTCCCAAAGCGAGTAGGCAGTCAGATAATCCCGTCTTTGACGGGCGTGTCCGGGTTCTCGAGTCGCATCCGGCTAACCTCGCGGCCCTCCGCAATCAGGCTCCTCGCCTGAACGAAATCGACGGGGCTGTTCACGGCGTCGATGGCGATTAACCGGCCGTCCTTCAGGTAAAGACAGGAAAACCGTCGGGCCTCGACCGATCCGCGAATCACGGTGTCGTCGTAATCGTCCGAAAGCCCCGCAATCTGCAGTTTGTACTCGTACTGGTCGGACCAGAACCACGGAATCTGGGCGTACTCGCTGCTCTCGCCGCACAACACCGCGGCCGTCGTTTTCGCCTGCTCCAGGGCGTTGTGAACGGACTCCAGGCGAAGTTTGCGATCGAGCAGAGGGTTCGGGTGCCAGGTGCAGTCGCCGATGGCGAAAACATCCGGGTCCGATGTCCGGCACTGTGTATCAACGACGATGCCATCGCCGGTCTCGAGGCCGGCATCGACAGCGAGCTCGATGTTGGGTACGGCGCCGACACCGACAACTACCGCATCCGTAGCGATAGCGCGGCCGTCCGCGAGCCTGACCGAATCAATCTTCCCTGACCCGCAAAACTCACTGACCTTCCCGTCCAGGATCAGCGACACGCCTTTCTCACGATGGATGTCTTCGAAGACGCCGGAGACGAACGGCGAAACGGATCGCGCCATGACGCGGCCGACCGATTCGATCACGGTAACCTCAATTCCCATGCTGATCGCTGAAGCGGCCACCTCCATGCCGATGTACCCCGCACCGACTACAGTCAGTCGGTTGCCGGAGACCAGCTCCGGGCGAATGCCATCAACGTCGACTATCGATCGCAAGGTGTAGACGCCGTCAAGATCAGAGCCCGGGATGTCCAGGGTGCGCGCCCGCGAACCGGTCGCAAGCACCAGCTGGTCATAGTGGAAGCGGGTGCCGTCCTCCGCGATTGCCACTTTTTCGGACCGGTCAATGGCGGTGATCCGCGTACCGGTATGCACGGTAATAGAGGGGTGGTCGTAAAACTCTCCGGGGCGCACCAGTAACCGCCCGGCCTCCATCTCGCCCGAGAGAAACTTCTTCGACAGCGGCGGGCGCTGATACGGCAGTGACGCCTCCTCGCCCACCAGAACGATATTCATGTCTGCTTTGCGCTGGGCAAGAGATGCCACAAGCTGCCCGGCCGCGTGCCCCGCGCCGACGATCAAGAGCGTTGGCGCCATCGCCTCACATCGCCGTAATGCCGCCGTCGACGACCAGCTCCGAGCCGGTAACGAACGAGGACTCGTCAGAAGCCAGGTAGAGGACGGCGTAAGCGATATCGTCGGGCCTGCCGATACGGCCCAGCGGGATTTGCCGTACGAGCTTGTCGATGGCGGTCTGTCGGTCTGCCTTACCCGCAAGGCCATCCAGGATCGGCGTATCGACGAACGACGGATGCAGCGAGTTGCAGCGAATCCCGTTGCCGCTTCGGGCGCAATGCAGGGCGACGGATTTGCTTAAGTGTCGAACGGCTGCTTTCGCCGAGTTGTAGGCGGCCAGGTTGTGCCCGGCAATGATGCCGGATACGGAAGACACATTGATGATGGATCCGCCACCGCTGGCTTCCATCAGCGGGATGGCGTACTTGCAGCCGAGGAAGACGCTGTCGAGATCCACCGCATGCACGCGTTTCCAGTTGTCCAGCGTCTCGTCGACGACGTTACCGAGCGCGCCAATGCCGGCGTTGTTGACGAGTATGTTCAGCCCGCCGAAGGTGCTCTCACACAGCGCTACGATCGCCTGCCAGCGTTGTTCGTCGGCAACATCCTGCGCGGCAGCCGCCGCATGACCGGGGAATTCGGCGTTGATGGCGCTGGCCTGATCTTCCACAGCCTGCTCGTCGACGTCGGTCAGGAGCACCTTCGCACCCTCGCGCGCCAGCATCCGGGCAGTAGCGGCGCCAAGCCCCTGGGCGGCGCCGGTAACCAGGGCAACTTTGTCGGCAACTCGGGCCATGGTGGGTCTGCCTTGTTTCCAGAACGGGGGAGGATTCTAGCTGTTGTCCGGCACCCGCGACAGCCGCAGGTATCGCCGCAGCGGGACAGCCGTCGTCATCGGACGGCAGCTTCGCTATGCTTCGCATCCCAGCGCACACTTGAGGGCAACTCGTGAAGACCAAAGCAATCCGAATTCATGAATTTGGCGGACCCGAGGTCCTGTCGTTCGAAGACGTCGACCTTCCTGAACCGGGGCCAGGCGAGGCGCGAGTGCGTCACACGGCGATCGGGCTGAATTTTATCGATACCTATCATCGTAGCGGCCTGTATCCGCTGGAGTTGCCAACCGGGCTCGGCAGCGAAGGTGCCGGCCTCGTCGAGGCAGTCGGCGAAGGCGTCACTGAAGTCCAGGAGGGTGACCGGGTGGTCTACACCGGCCGACCCGCCGATTCCTACAGTGAGCGCCGCAACTTTGCTGCCTGGCAGCTGGTGCCGATTCCCAAGGCGGTTAGCGACGAGCAGGCGGCCGCGGCCATGCTAAAGGGCCTGACGGCCTGGTATCTGCTGCGCAAGAGTTACCCGGTTCAAGCCCGTGATGCGGTTCTGCTGTACGCCGCGGCCGGCGGCGTCGGTTCGATTGCCAGTCAGTGGGCCAAACACCTCGGCGCGACCGTAATCGGCGTCGTAAGTACCGAGGAAAAAGCCGCTATGGCGAAGAGCCAGGGCTGCGATCACGTCATTCTTGCGGATGATGCTGACATTCCCGGCAAGGTTCGCGACCTCACCGGGGGTGAAGGCGTCGCCGCTGTCTACGATTCCATTGGTAAGGACACCTTCATGACGTCGCTCGACTGTCTGCGTCCGCACGGCGTCATGGTCACTTTCGGCAATGCAACGGGCCCGGTCGATCCATTTTCGCCGGCCGAGCTCGCCAAGCGCCATTCGCTCTACGTCACGCGACCGATACTCTTCGACTTCATCGACACGCGGGAGCGCCTGCTGGAAGCAACGTCCGCACTGTTCGAGGTGCTTAGCAGCGGTGTCGTCAAGGTGCCGGTCAATCAGCACTATCCGCTGGCCGAGGCCGCGCAAGCGCACCGGGACCTGGAAGCGCGCAGGACGACGGGCTCAACGATCCTGGTGCCTTAGCCGCTGCTAGCCGGCGGGAGCCAGTGGCCAGAACACCGGCAACAGCAACATCACCGCGACGAAGACCACCAGGGTCAGCGGCACGCCGACCTTCAGGTAATCAACAAAGCGATAACCGCCG
>CAZFVT010000300.1:0-4761 GCA_964522355.1 uncultured Woeseiaceae bacterium
TGGGACGCGATACCGACTAATCCATGTTTCGCGACGCCTACTACAACTTCCTGGAGTTCCTGCGCACCTTCGGCGCGCTGCAGATTTTCTTCCTGCGGTTGCTGGCAGCGACGCCGCGGGTGTTCGTGCGCCGCTTCAATCTCGTCGTACAGCAGGTCTACAACAGCGGCGCGCTGTCGCTGGTCATCATCATGGTCTGCGGTTTCTTCGTCGGCGGCGTGCTCGGTCTGCAGGGGCATTCGAACCTCGCACGCTTCAATGCCGAAGATTCCGTCGGCACCTTCGCCGCGTTCTCGCTGCTAAAGGAACTGGGGCCTGTGGTTACGGCACTGCTGTTTGCCGGCAGGGCAGGGACCGCTCTCGCCTCGGAAATCGGGCTGATGAAGGCCACCGATCAGTTTGCGGCCATGGAGATGATGGCCATTAATCCGGTTCGAAGGGTGCTGGTGCCGCGCTTTGTCGGCGGCGTTATTTCGCTGCCCTTGCTGACGGCCGTCTTCAATATGATCGGCCTGTTGGGGGCACACCTGGTGGCCGTTTCGCTGCTGGGCGTTGATGCGGGTGCCTTCTGGCAACAAATGCAGAGCACACTGGACCTGAGCGATGTTAATGAGGGCATCATCAAGAGCATCGTTTTCGGCACGGTCGCCAGCCTGTTCGCGGTGTGGGAAGGCTATAATGCGGTACCGACGGCGGAAGGCGTGGGCCGGGCTACCACGCGAACCGTCGTAATCACGGCAATCGCGGTGCTGATCCTCGACTTCATGATCACCGCTTTGATGATTTAAGGACGACTCATGCAACAAACGCGTTCAATAGAAATGGGTACGGGGCTGTTCGTACTGCTCGGTATGACGGCCGCGTTTTTCCTGATTACCCAGACGACGGGCTCGCAGGCCCTGTCGGGCAACGAGTCCTACACCGTGACGGCACGTTTCCAGAACGTCGGCAGTCTGAAGGCGCGGGCCCCTGTAGCCATGTCCGGCGTCACCATTGGCCGGGTTCAGGACGTCGTCTTCGACCCGGTGGCACTCGAGGCCGTCGTGACCTTCGACATCGACCAGCGCTACGACCAGATTCCCGACGACTCTGACGCCAGCATTCTTACGGCTGGGCTGCTTGGCAGCCAGTACATCGGCCTGCAGCCCGGGGGCTCGGAGTTCTACCTTGAGAACGGGAGCGAGATTCAGTTCACTCAGTCTGCGATCGTCCTCGAAAACCTGATCAGCAAGTATTTGTTCAACAGCGGTGGCAGCGATGGAAACTAGGCATCAACCCGTGATTCGACGGCTCGGACAGCTCGTTGCAGTCCTTTTCTGTTTGGCGGCCTCGACGGCTTTTGCCCAATCACCCAACGAGGTGATTCAGGAGGCGTCAGACCTGCTGGCCGAGCAGCTCAGCACTCGCAAGGATGAGCTTGCTGCGGATCGGGAGGCGCTCTACGAGATGGTTAACGGGATCATCCTGCCGCGCTTCGATCGGCGTTACGCCGCGCAGCTGGTCCTGGGTCGGAACTGGCGCAGCGCCAGCGAGGAGCAGCGAGATGCGTTTATCAACGCATTCTACGAGAGCCTGCTGCAGCAGTACGCCGAGGGCGTGCTCGAGTTCAACCAGGATCGTATAGAGCTGCTGCCGTTTCGCGGTGACGTGTCGAAGCCCCGGGTCGTTGTCAAATCGCTGGTGACCCTGGACGACGGCACGGAGGTGCCGGTCGACTATGGCCTGGTCAAGCGGGAAGCCGGCTGGATGGTGTTCGACGTAATCATCGAAGGCATCTCATACGTGCGCAACTTCCGCACCGAAGTAAACGCCGAGATCCAGTCGTCCAGTCTTGATGGCGTGATCGCGCGACTGGAGCGCAACGCGCAGGAAAACCGGAACGCCGAGTGAGCGACTACGAACTCGAGGATCTGGGCGACGGACGATATCGTCTGCGGGGAGAAATGACGTTTCAGACCTGCGGAAAAATCCTTCGCCAGAGCGAACCCGCCTTCGAGGAGCACACGAGAATCGAGGTTGATCTTTCGGGCGTGACGCGTACCGACTCCGCCGGGCTTGCACTGTTACTTGAGTGGATTACCTGGGCGAATCACACGGTTCGCGAGATTCGCTTCGAAGACGTTCCCGAGCGCATCGACGCTATTGCAAAAGTTACCGAAGTCGAGGAGCTCTTGAAGAAGGGCGAACGCTGGGCGGGATTCATCAAGGCGCCCACCGACGTCTGAGCGCGTCAGCCTGATCAGTACTCCGCTTCCTCATCGAGGAAATCGTCGTCGAAGTCGGCGTAGGGGTCTTCTTCAACCGGCGGATTGCCGTCATAAATCAGGTACTGCCGGCGCTGCAGGAAGGATTCGCGGACGGTCAGATAGCGATCCGGCGAATCCTTGATCAGCTCCTCCGCTGCAAACAGCCGCTGCCTCACGTCGATCAGGCGAAGCCCATAGAGCTTGTCGCGGACCGAGCTGTTATCCAGGTGGATCAGCGGGTCGACGTAAAGGTTTGCCGGGATCATCAGGGCGCCGCGCAGGGTGGCCGGGCCGAGAAAGGGAATCTGAACGTAGGGACCGGCCGGGACACCCCAGCTCGCCAGGGTCTGGCCAAAATCCTCGTCGTTTCGGTCCAGGCCTTCGAAGGTCGCCGGATCGAGGATTCCGCCCAAACCTACCGTGCTGTTCAAAAGAAAGCGGCCAAGATCGTTAGCGGCTGCGCCGCCCTTGCCCTGCAGGCCGTTGTTGATCATGACCAGGGGCGTGCGCAGGTTGCGGGAGAAATTGGTCACGCCCTGCCGTACGAACGACGGGATCACGAACTCGTAGACCTTCGCAATTGGTTTGTACGTCAGCGAGTCAAACGTCGTGTTGAAATGGTAAATCGGTCGATTCAGCGGTTCCCAGGGATCCGCGATGGCGCCGTCGGCCGGTTCCTCGGCCGGCGTCCCCGCGCAGCCAGCCAGCAGGATGAGAGCCAGGGCCGATACCACAGGACGAGCTTTCAAGAATCCATCATCCCTTGATGTCGATAGGGGGCGTGCGGCGCATCTGCTGCAGCTGCTCGGGTGACATGAATTCCTGGATGAAGTCGATGCGGGCTTCGAAGCGCGCACGCTGAATGTCCTGAACTTCCGGCAGGTCCAACGCTTGCTGCAGGAAGTTCACGCCGCGCACAAGATCTCCGGTCATGAACGAATACTCCGCCATATAGTAGTACGCCTCGGCATCGTCGCCGGCCGCGATTGCAGCTCTCGCGATCAGCCGAACCTGCTCTGGCGTCGGTGGAACGGTATTCATCAGATCAAGCAGTACATCGTGAGCTAGATCCGGGTAGCCGAGCTGAAGGAGCGCGTCTCCGTAATCAATAACGAGCGGCAGATTTCGCGGGAACAGGGCGAGCGCACGATCGTAGGTCTTTTCAGCTGCGTCAATCTGCTCGAGGGCCAGCTGTGCCCTGGCCAAAGCGATATGGTAGGCAATGACGTGCTGATCCTTGCGTAGCAACTGTGCCAGCAGGTCATGTGCTTCCTGGTTGCGGCCGGCGCGCAGGTAGGACAGCGCGAGGCCGTAGCGCGCAGCGTCCGTGTTGCTGTTGGCAGCAAGTGTTTCGAACCGGGTCAGCGCCTCCTCCGAGGTGTTGGCGTCATTAACCATGATTCGTGCACGGGTGATGCCGTAGTTGACGGAGTCCTGCCGGTCCACCGGCGGGTAGCTGCGAGCGCGATTGCGTGCTTCCGAGATACGCGCGGCGCCGACCGGGTGGGTGCGCAGGAACTCCGGTATTCTGAGGCTGGCGGGCCCAGCGCTACGCGACATGACTTCGAAAAATGACGCCATACCGAGGGGGTCAAATCCGGCCTCGGCCAGAGACTCCATGCCAATGCGGTCAGCCTCGTACTCATTGCTGCGGGTGAAGTTGATCTGCTGCTGGGCGGCGCTGCCCTGAGCAACGGCCATCGCACCCTGGACAGCGTCGCCGCCCGCGCCGGCAGCTCCGGCCACCATCGCGCCTAGCATCATCGCCGTCGTCAGCAGGCTTTGCCGCTGTGAGGCATGCATCGCGCGCGCGATGTGCCGCTGGGTCACGTGAGCCACCTCATGGGCGAGCACGCCGGCCAGCTCGTTCTCGTTGCGCGTTGCTTCAATCAAACCGGTGTGGACGCCGATGTATCCGCCGGGCAGGGCGAACGCGTTAATACTGGGCTGGTCGACGACAAAAAATGTGAACTTGTGGCCGCCGTCGTTCGCCTGCGCCGCAACGCGGTGACCCACAGCATTGATGTATTCGGTGATCAATGCGTCTTCCACCAGCGTGCCGCTGCGGCGGATCTGGCGCATGATGGCGGCGCCAATCTGCGCCTCCGCATTCTTTGACAGCACGGCATCCGCCGGGCTGCCCATGTCCGGCAGATTTACGTCGGCGGCACGGCCCATACCGGCTAGCGCGCAGGTGAGCGCGGCCGAGGCTATGGCGATTAGAATCTGTCGGATATTCATGTTCTCAAGATGGGTGCGGGCCCGGGGATTTCGACCCCCGCGCGCTGGCCATGTTCCCAATGATACCGCTTCAGCGGCCGGCAAATCCGGCCGTCAGGGGTGTGAATCAGCAAAAAAGGCCCTTGCGCAGTGTACGCAGGTCGGAGTTACAGCGCTTTGACGGCTTCCAGGACCGCCTCAGCGTGCCCCTTGACGCGGACTTTTCGCCATTCCTCGCGCAGCTTGCCCTCGGCGTCTATGAGGAAGGTGCTTCGCTCGATGCCGATGACCTTGC
>CAZFVT010000301.1:0-4758 GCA_964522355.1 uncultured Woeseiaceae bacterium
CACACGTCATTCGCATCGGTATTCGTCTCGCCCGAGATCGAGGACGACATCGACGTTGACGTCGACCCGTCCGATCTCCGCATCGATGTCTATCGAGCCAGCGGCGCCGGTGGCCAGCACGTCAACCGGACAGAGTCCGCCGTGCGAATTACGCATTTGCCGACCAACACCGTCGTGCAGTGCCAGAACGATCGATCGCAGCACAAGAACAAGGCGACCGCGATGAAGCAGCTCAAAGCCAAGCTCTACGAGCTGGAGCTGCAGAAGCGTCGCGCCGAGTCGGCGGCGCTGGAAGATTCCAAGGCCGACGTCGGCTGGGGCAGTCAGATTCGTTCCTACGTTCTGGATCAAAGTCGCATCAAGGACCTTCGCACGGGCGTGGAAACCGGCAATACTCAGGCAGTGCTGGACGGCAATCTCGACGATTTCATCCAGGCCAGCCTCAAGCAGGGACTATAAGTGAGCAAGCAAAACGACAAGGCGGCAGCGCCTGATGAAAACAAGCTGATTGCGGAGCGCCGCCGCAAGCTGGACGGCCTGCGCGAAGCGGGCATTGCCTTTCCGAATACCTTCCGTCGCAACGCGCTGGCCGAGGAACTGCACGAGAGCTACGGCGGCCACGACGGCGACCATCTCGTTGAAGAAAACGTTCGCGTGAGCGTTGCCGGACGCATGATGGTCAAGCGCGTGATGGGCAAGGCCAGCTTCATCAAGCTGCACGATCGCAGCACCCAGATCCAGGTGCGCCTCGAACGCGATCGGTTGCCCGAAGGCTGCTACCAGGATTTCAAGAAATGGGATGTCGGCGATATCGTCGGCGCCACCGGGACCCTGTTCAAGACGCAGACCGGCGAGCTCACCGTCATGGCCGAGGAAGTGCAGCTGCTCACGAAGTCGCTGCGGCCGCTGCCCGAGAAGTTCCACGGACTGTCGGACCAGGAGCTGCGTTACCGCCAGCGCTACGTCGACCTGATCATGAACGAGGACAGTCGGGATGTATTTCGCAAGCGTTCCGAAGTGGTGGCCTACATTCGCGCGTTTCTCGATTCCCAGGACTTTCTGGAGGTAGAGACGCCGATGATGCAGGCGGTGCCGGGAGGGGCTATCGCGCGGCCTTTTGTGACCCATCACAATGCGCTGGACATGGAGCTCTACCTGCGGATTGCGCCAGAGCTTTATCTCAAGCGGCTGGTCGTAGGTGGATTCGAAAGGGTCTACGAGATCAACCGTAACTTCCGCAATGAGGGCGTCTCAACCCAGCACAATCCCGAGTTCACCATGCTGGAGCTGTATCGCGCCTACGCCGACTATGAAGACCTGATCCAGATGGTCGAAGCGTTGATGAAGGGGCTGTCGCAGTCGGTCCTCGGGACGACGACGATCGACTACCAGGGTGAGTCCGTCGACCTCGGCAAACCGTTCGACAGAATGACCCTGGAAGAAGTCATCCTGCGCTACAACCCCGAGATCGATGCTGAGCGTCTGCGTGACCGGGACTACCTGGCAGACTACGCCGCGGCGCTCGGCGTGAAGGTCCTCGACAGCTACGGGGCGGGCAAGCTGCAGTTCGAGATCTTTGAGAAAACCGGCGAGGATAAGCTACGCGCGCCGACCTTCATCACCGCCTATCCGACCGAGGTGTCACCGCTGTCGCGGCGGAACGACGACGATCCCTTCACGACCGACCGGTTTGAGTTTTTCGTCGTTGGCCGCGAGCTCGCCAACGGCTTCTCGGAGCTCAATGATGCGGAGGATCAGGCCGAACGCTTCCGCGAGCAGGCGCGGTTTCGCACCGAGGGCGACGACGAGGCCATGTCGTTCGACCACGACTACATACGCGCGCTGGAATACGGACTGCCGCCAACCGCCGGGCTGGGCGTCGGCATCGATCGGCTGGTCATGCTGCTGACCGACTCGCCGTCAATTCGCGACGTGCTGCTGTTCCCCTACATGCGGCTGGAATCCTTCGACTGACCGTCGAGGAGGGCTATCGGCCAAGGGGGTATCCCGGCCGCGTCAGTCGAGTGAGTAAGGCAGCGGTTGGCGCACGGCGGACACGCCGTTAACAGTCAGGTCATCGGCGAGGTCTGACGTGCTCGCCAGCGCCAGCAGCTCGCCGCCGGCCGCATTGACAACCGTGCCTGCCTCCTGCTCTCCGGCCATCAATCGGTCGCCCGGCGTGATCCCCTCGGCGTCGCAGGTGAATCGCTGTATGCGCCGTTTGACCCGGCCCAGATGCTCCGTGCGCGCCACAACCTCCTGACCCGTATAGCAGCCTTTCTGGAAGCTGATGTAGCCGGTCCTGTCGAGGTTAATCATATGCGGCGTGTAGCGTTCCGTGTTGTCGGTGCCAATGTCGACCAGGCCCGAGCGGATGCGCTCGGCGCGCCAGGCGGCGTCATCGAGGCCGGCATCCGGATCAAGGCCCGACGCCGTCCAGCGGTCCTGCAGGTCATGTACTTCGACCGTATCCTGATTCAGTTTGACGTAGATCGGTCGGCGCTCCGGATCTTCCGGCAGCAGCGCCAGGGGCACTGCCCGGGAAATCACCCGGTCATCGGGATTCATCTCTACGTTCGCCCGCAGACGGTACATGGCCAGGCGCCGCTGCACCGGATCGAGCGAATCGACCGGCATTACGAGTCCAAAGGCATCGCCAAGGTTCAGCACCCTGAGGGTGACGATGACCCGGCCCTTCGGCGAACACCACGCGGCCGCCGCCGAGCTACCCACGGAGATTGACGATACGTCCTGGGTCAGCTGTCCCTGGAGAAACGTGGAACGGTCGTCGCCGCTGATTGTCAGACAGGGGTAGATAGGCTCTCCAATCGATATCCGGACCCGACAGGCGGGGCAAAAAGTGTCGCTTCGGCACTGCACGCCAAGCCGCAGTCTGGCATAATTTCCCAATGCCGCAAGACCTCAGAAACAACTCCGATTCTCAGCCAGGGCCGGAGGCCGAGTCGGCGACCGCCGAATCATCCGAAGCCCGGGGAGATGCTCCGAAACCCGCTGCACCGAAAGAGATCGGCGGCCGTAAAGGGCCCGATCCGACCCGCTACGGCGATTGGGAAAAAAACGGTCGATGCATCGATTTTTGAGGACGCCGGCTCCGCCGAAAACTCACAGGTATTCCAAGCATGACTAATCCAGGGCGACCGCTGTCGCCGCATCTTTCTGTGTTCCGCTGGCCCATTACGATGGCGCTTTCGATCCTGCATCGCGCGGCCGGTGTCGCGATGTCGGTCGGGCTGATCGCCTACGCCGTCTGGCTGATGGCTGCAGCCGGGAGCCCGGAACTCTACGGCTGGCTGCAGGAATTCTTCAGCTCAATTCTCGGCCAGCTCATGCTGATTGGCTGGAGTTTTGCTTTCTTCCTGCACCTGGCGAACGGCATTCGCCACCTGGTGTGGGACACCGGCCGCGGCATCGATCGCGCTAACGCCAACACCTCCGGCTGGCTGATTGTCGCGTTCACCGTCGTGGCCACCGCCTTGTTCTGGGTGCTCCGATGAGCCTCCGGTCACCGTTAGGCAGAGTGCTCGGCTCCGGCTCGGCGAAAGAGGGTACCGATCACTGGTGGATGCAGCGCGTCACGGCCGTGGCGCTGACGGCACTTGGCCTCTGGTTTGTCGCTACCGTGGGATTCCTGCCGGACTACTCGATGTCGACCCTGCAGGCGTTTATTGCCAACCCGTGGAATGCCGTCTGGCTGGTGATTCTCGGTGCGTCGCTTGCCTACCACTCGGCGCTGGGCGTGCAGGTCGTCATTGAAGACTACGTGCATGGCGCGTTTCTCAAGGTCGTGTCGCTGCTGCTGAACAAGTTCGCCCACATCATCATTGCCGTGGCAGCAACCGTTGCCGTGCTCAAAATTGCGTTTGGAACACTGTAAATGAGCGATTACGAATTCATCGACCACAGCTACGACGTCGTGGTCATCGGTGCAGGTGGCGCCGGTCTGCGAGCCACTTTCGGCCTGGCCCAGGCGGGCTTTACAACGGCCTGCATCACCAAGGTTTTCCCGACTCGCAGCCACACCGTGGCAGCCCAGGGCGGCATCAGCGCCGCGCTCGGCAACATGGGCGATGACGACTGGCGCTGGCACATGTACGACACCATCAAGGGGTCCGACTGGCTTGGCGACCAGGATGCTATTGAGTACATGTGCAAGGAGGCCCCGGAAGCGGTCATTGAGCTGGAGCACTACGGCGTGCCCTTTTCGCGAACGGAAGACGGGCGCATCTATCAGCGTCCGTTTGGCGGCATGACCACGCACTACGGCGAGGGTACGGCACAGCGTACCTGCGCGGCCGCAGACCGAACCGGCCACGCCATGCTGCATACGCTCTACCAGCAGTCGCTCAAGAACGAAGCCGAGTTCTACATTGAGTACTTCGCTATCGATCTGATCATGGACGACGAGGGCGCCTGTCGCGGCGTGGTCGCGCTGGACATGGCGACCGGAAAACTGCACCGGTTTCGCGCCCACAAGGTCATCCTCGCCACCGGCGGCTACGGACGCGCCTACTTCTCCTGCACCTCCGCCCATACCTGCACCGGGGACGGCAACGCGATGGCGCTCAGGGCCGGCCTGCCCATGCAGGATATGGAGTTTGTCCAGTTCCACCCGACCGGCATTTATGGCTCTGGCTGCCTGATTACCGAAGGCTCAAGAGGTGAGGGCGGCTACCTGACGAACTCCGAGGGCGAGCGGTTCATGGAGCGCTACGCGCCGAACGCGAAGGACCTGGCGTC
>CAZFVT010000302.1:0-4747 GCA_964522355.1 uncultured Woeseiaceae bacterium
CCGCGGCGAACGCCTCGGCCGCATCCCGCTTGCCGGTCGAAAAGCAGATCGGCCGGACGACCTCACCGGTGATTTCCCCGTTCAGCGTCTCCAGTCGATTGCACAGCACGTGCTCGATGTCTAGCTCGCGGGCCACAGCGTCGACCTGGTAATTGGTCGCGGAGGTAATCACGACGACCGTATGGCCGCGTTCCTGGTGGGCTCTGACCAACGCCCGGGACTCCGGATAGATCGCTCCGGCAAGGTACTTGTCGAATACACGCTCGCCCAATTCGATGAGCTCTTTCTCAGGCGTGCCGGCAAGCTGCTCACCGAGCTCCTCGAGCAGCCGCGAATACTCCGTGCCGTTGATGCCGTGAGTGACAAGGGAGAACAGCTGCTGCACGGCGTCTACCGGCGCAATTTTGCCGGTCAGCGCACGCTCCCAGAACATCGAGACGATTGAGAAGCCGTGGATGAGGGTCCCGTCAAGGTCAAAGAACGCGATGGTTCCAGGGCCCTCGGGAGCGTCCTCGATGTCGCCTGTCACAGCCGGATAGAGTTTCATGGTTACCTGCGTAGCAATCCTGATTGAGGCACGATTATAGCGGCCCGCCGCTGAATTCCGATGCACATACGTCTCGAATAGCTTCCCCGAAGGTCCTGCCGATGCATTAGGATGACGCCCTTTCTACCGTCGTGTGAAGGACAGGCAGCGATGAACGAGCCGGACACGGTGGATTCGACCCTCGCATTTGCATTACTCGAACCGAACCACGTGCTGGCGACTCTCGACGGCCTCGGCTTTGCCTGCGACGGGCGCCTGCTGGCGCTAAACAGCTACGAAAACCGCGTCTACCAGGTCGGCATCGACGGCGGGGAGGCGATCGTCGCCAAGTTCTACCGGCCCGGTCGATGGAGCGATGCTGCGATCCTCGAAGAGCACCGGTTCTCGACCGAGCTCGCCGCGCTCGACATCCCCGTCGTGCCACCCGTGGCGGTGGACGGTGAAACGCTGCATCGTCGCGGCCCGTTCCGGCTATCCGTGAGCCCTTGCCACCCTGGCCGCGCCCCCGAACTCGATAACGCGGACCTGCTCGAGCAGCTGGGGCGACTGGTGGCGAGAATTCACCTGCACGGTGAAGCGACGACCTTCGAACACCGGCCGACCCTCGATATCGAGAGTTACGGTGATGCATCGGCCGATTACCTGCTCGACAACCGCTTTATTCCCGCGGAGCTCGAAGACGTCTATGACGGACTCGTCGAACACCTGCTGGACGCCATCGACGCCTGCTTCGAACGCGCGGGCAGCTATCGCGAGATCCGCCTGCACGGCGATTTCCATCCCGGCAACGTGTTGGTACAGGGAGAGCAGCTGCACATCGTCGACCTGGACGACATGCGCAACGGGCCGGCCGTGCAGGATCTCTGGATGTTTCTGTCCGGTAACCGCGAAGAGCAGACGCCGCAGCTGGCCACCCTGTTGAAGGGGTATCAGCAGTTCCGGCACTTCGATGCCCGCGAGCTGCACCTGATCGAAGCCTTGCGGTCACTCCGCATCATGCACTACGCCGCATGGCTCGCCCGACGCTGGCAGGACCCGGCTTTCAAGATCGCCTTCCCCTGGTTCGATACGCTCAAGTATTGGGATGAGCACATTCTTACCTTACGGGAACAGCTGGCATTGCTGCAGGAGCCCGCCCTCGACTGGCGGCCCGATTAGCCGCGTAAGGGGCGAAACCCGCGATTTTATTGACTTTCGGGTCACGGAGGCCGTTCATTCTGCGACCCCGGCTGGTTGCACTGCTGCCGACCCCGGACTAAAGTCATTCTTTGCTGTTTACCCGGCTGACGGCGGGAACTTCGCTGCGCCGCGACGCTCATAGTAAGCAGTAAAATCACGGACATAACGGGCTGTCACGGACCCAGACGGAAGTATGCTTCGATACGCGAAATTCCTGCCGATTCTCTTCGGGCTTGCCATGGCTGGCTGCTCGACCCAGGTGTCCGTACAGGATCCGACCATCCCTGAGCCGCTGATTCAGAAGCTGCCGCTCAACGTTGGCGCAAAATACCCGGAGGTTTTTGCGCAGTTCGTCCATGAAGAGCTGGTTATCGGCAAGGACAAATGGCTGATCGACCTCGGGCGCTCGAACCAGATCCTCTTTGACAAGCTGTTTGCCTCCATGTTCGACAGCTATCAGGTCATCGGCGGCGACGAGAACAAGGAAGACTACGGCTTCGATGCGTTCATCGAACCCAGCATCGACGCGTTTGAATTCTCGGTGCCGGAACAAAGCCAAACGGACGCCTTTGCCGTCTGGATTCGCTACCGGATCAAGGTCTACGACGGCTCCGGCACGCAGATCGCGAACTGGCCGATCAGCGCGTACGGCAAGGCACTCACAACCACCTTCGGCGGCGACGCGGCCCTGCGACGGGCGGCCGTACTTGCGATGCGCGATGCCGCCGCCCTGATCATCATGCAAATGGACAAGTCGACCGGTATCAGCAGCCTCGCGAGTGCCAGCACTGCGCCCCTGCCGAGCTCAGCCCCGGTCTTGCAGGAAACTGCCGAGGAGGCAACCGATGAAACCGGATAACGGCATCCATACCGGCCTGCGCGCCGGCATTGCCGCATTGCTCGCGATCGCCCTGAGCGGCTGCGTTACCTCTCGCATCGAAGATGCTCGTGAGGCCGGCACCGGAATCAAGGAAGGTGAAGGCGTCGTCATCATGGCCAAGAGCTATCACCTCGGCAATGAGACTGAGAGCTCGTTCATCGAATGCGTGGGTGAATCGATCGGCAGCGGGGCAACCGGGCTTCGCGTCATCCCCCGCGCCGAATTCGTCGATGCCCTGTTCCCGTGGTTCGAGCCACGTACGGCACCCGCAGACACCAAAGGCCTGCCTGCCCTGATGTCGCGACCCGGTGTGCCGGAGATGATTCGTGACAAGGGCGTGCGCTACGTAATCTGGCTCGATGGCGACACGGATCGCGTCGCCGGCGGTGGCAGTCTCTCATGCGCAGCCGGACCCGGCGGTGGCGGCTGCTTCGGCTTCGCCTGGTGGCAGAACGATGCCAAGTACCAGGCCTCGGTCTGGGATCTGTCCGGGCTGGAAGACGCCGGCACCATTAGTGCTGACTTCAGCGGCACGTCATTTCTGCCCGCGATCGTCGTGCCGATCCCGCTCATCGCACGCACCAAGACGAAAGCCTGCAAGGGTCTTTCTGACCAGCTAAAGCTGTTCATCGTCGACGAGCCGCCCCTGACCTAGCCCCTGGGGCCAGGGCGCGCCAGCAACTACGGCCGCCCGCCTCGAACCAGCGCCTGCCTGTAGAACGGCTGATCGAGCCGCGCTTGCGAAACGGTTCGTCCCGACGACGGCGCGTGCACGAAATTTCCGTCGCCCAGGTACAGGCCGACGTGGGAGATCTTGCCTTCAATATCGAAGAACAGGATGTCCCCGGTTTCGAGATCGCCGATCTCGACTGGCTGGAGCGATGACCACAGCGCATGGGTGGTTCGCGGCATGAGAACACCCACCCCCGAATACGCGTAGTGCACGAGGCCTGAGCAGTCGAACCCGCTACGATCCTTGCCGCCGTAGCGGTACGGGACGCCTACCTGCGCCAGCGCAATCGAAGCCACGCGTTCGGCGGTAGTGGTTGACTCGATTTCGGCGGAGCGAGAGGCCGCGGCGCTCGGCACAGGAACAGAAACAGCGGTTCCGGTTTGTGGCTCAATCGACGCACAGCCGCAGAGCGAAAGCGCGAGGATCGCGCTAAACGCGACATAGCTTCTGGCTGGCGCGTTTGACATATGGAACACTGCGCTGCGATACCGAGGCATTAAACGCTAACAGGACGGCGATCTGACCGCTTTGAACCGGTCCACAGGATCGGAGGCCGACAGCCGCCCCAGAGCGCATCACATTCAATAAGAACCGCAGCAGCAATCGATGGACAAACATCACGACCTTGACGTGCTCTTACGCTCGCGAATACCGATCATCGTTATCGAGACCGGTGATGAGTCGCGGGTCCTGAGCACTCTACAGTCACTGGGGATGGCTCGATCGGGTGGCGACTACCTGCCGCTGTTTCGCTGGAGCATCACCGACGGACTGCAGCGTCTCGACATCCAGCTCGAGGCACAGATGCACAACTCAGAACCGGATGCGGTGCTGCGACACATCCGGGCCGTCACCAAAGACGGTATTTACGTGCTGCTCGACTTTCACCCCTACCTCGAACAGCCGGTGAACGTTCGACTGCTGAAGGACATCTGCGTCCGTTATGGCGAGGTGCGTCGCCAGATCGTGCTTTTGAGTCACAACGTCACGATCCCTTCGGAACTGGAACCCTATACCGCCAGGTTTGAAATGGCGCTGCCGTCCGCCGCGGAACGCGACGAGATCATCAAGCGCGTCGCGGCCCGCTACGCCGCTGAGAACGACAGCTCGGTCCGCGTCGATCCCAAGGCCTATGAACTGCTGCTCGACAACCTGTCGGGACTTTCTGAGAGCGACACCGAACGGCTGGCGAGGAACGCCATCTTCCAGGATGGCGCCATCTCAAAGAGCGATTTGCCGCGGGTCATGCAGGCCAAGTACGAGCTGCTCAATCGCGGCGGCATCCACGCCGTTTTCGGTCAGTGCCCGGGCCAGCATCTCCGGCACCTCACCTTCAGCGCGGCCGCGCAGATTGTCATCCGCTTTAACGATGTAGTGGTCGAAGTGGCCGGCCGCCTCTTCGCCGATG
>CAZFVT010000303.1:0-4731 GCA_964522355.1 uncultured Woeseiaceae bacterium
ATGATGCAGGCTGGACGGCGGCTCCATGGCAACGAGGCAAACAAGCTGCATGATGTGGTTTTGCACCATGTCCCGGAGCGCGCCAACGTTGTCATAGAACTCGACTCGATTGCCGACGCCAAGGTTCTCGGCAACGGTGATCTGCACGTGATCAATTGCGCCCCGGCGCCACAGCGGCTCGAAAAGTGAATTGCCAAAGCGCAGCGCCAGCAGGTTCTGTACGGTTTCCTTGCCGAGATAGTGATCGATTCGGAAAATCTGGTTCTCGGAAAAGCACCGGCCGACAGCGTCATTGATCTCCCTGGCGGATTCGTAGTCGCGGCCAACGGGCTTCTCCAGGACCACGCGCATATCGGCAGTGATCAGGCGGTTTTCCCGGAGGCCGTCAGAAATGGCACCGTACAGGCTGGGTGCCGTGGCGAAGTAAACGATCCTGGTCTTGTGTTCCTGACCGGCCAGCACGTCGCCGAGATCGCCCCAGCTCTGGTGCTCAAAAGCATCCGCCTCAACGTACTCGAGCCTGGCTTCGAAGGTCTTCCACTGCTCTTGAACGAAGTCGCCCTCAGCCAGGTTTCTCTCCAGCGCCGATAGGACGGTCTTTCGATAGGCAGCGCTGTCCATATCGCTGCGACCAACGGCAACGATGCGACTGTCCGCAGACAGCTGCCCGTCGCAGTCACGGTGATACAAGGCCGGCAGCAGCTTGCGCATGGCCAGGTCACCGGTTCCGCCAAAGATAATCAGGTCGAAGGGATCGACCGGTATGAGCTGCGCCATTCAGGATTCCTCACGCGACATTTTGAAATTTTACTACAAAATAGTTCGGGTATTGCAACAACTCTTCCCAATTCGGGCCATTTTTTGTAGTTTTGCTACATGCTGAATGAAATCGACCAGGCCCTGCCTCAGCTGAGCCGCGCCGAAAGAACCGTCGCCGAGTGGGTTCTCGCAAACCCCAGGGCGACAACCACGGCGACCGTAGCCGAGGTCGCTCGGGCGACCGGCATCAGCGAACCGACCGTCATTCGCTTCTGCCGCAGCCTTGGTGTCAAGGGCTTCAGCGACTTCAAACTTCGCCTCGCGGCGGTCGTTGGACGGCCGGTCAGCCTGGCGCATCGTGACGTCAACCCCGACGACAGTCCCGGCGATGCGGTCTCTAAAGTGCTGGATCATTCCATATCCGCGTTGCATGAACTACGTGCCCGTGCCGGCCAATTGCCGTTTGCTGACGCCGTAGCGGCGCTCGCCGCCGCGCGACAAATCACGTTTGGCGGTCTGGGTGCCTCCGGGCGGGTTGCCGAGGACGGCGCGCAAAAATTCTTTCGCCTGGGCATTCCCTGCAGCACGGCCATCGACGGACCAACGCTCCTGCAGATGGCCGCGATCGCGCAGCGGGAGGATGTGTTCATCGCCATCTCCAACCAGGGCGGCTGGCCGGCCCTCGTGCGGTCTATGCGCGTTGCCCGTGAACGCGGTGCCACAATCATCGCGCTGACGGCCGCGGGATCACCCCTCGCCGATACCGCGAGCCTGCTGTTTGCGAACGGCGCTAATGAGGACGCCGGCATCTACACGCCGATGAGCTCGCGGCTCGCGCAGCTGGCGGTCCTCGACGCGCTGCAGGTTTCGTTGGCCTTAAGCCAGGGCCCGACAGCCGAGGAACGGCTCAAAGCCAGCAAAAAAGCGCTGACGAGCGACATATCGAGCCTCGGCTAGGACGGCCGCTCACGGCAAAGTCCACATAGGTTACAAATAGTTACGCATTCCCGGATGAGCCAAGTTGTTCAGCCGTAACCGCCTGATCTATATTGGCCCGATGACCGAACAGGTAACTTCTCGTGACATAGCGGCCCGGGCCGGCGTCTCGCAGGCCACGGTCTCGCGTGCACTCCGCAACAGTCCGCTGGTTCGACCCGAGACGCGCGAGCGCATCCACCAGATCGCTCGCGAGCTCAACTACTTTGTAAACCGCAACGCGGCCGGACTGCGCACCCATCAGAGCAACACCCTCGCCCTGTTGCTCTTCGATGAACTCGGCGGTGAACAATTCGAGATCAACCCGTTCTTCCTGGCCATGCTCGGCAGCATTACCCGCGAGGCCTCGACCCGGGGATACGATGTGCTCGTGTCGTTCCAGCAGCTGACGGACGACTGGCACCTCGAATATGAAATGAGCAACCGCGCCGACGGCATCATTCTGCTGGGCTATGGGCACTACAACACCTACCGGCCCAAACTGGACGCGCTGGCCGCGGCAAACACCCGCTTTATCCTCTGGGGCCCGATCGTGGAGGATCAGCCGGGGCACTGGCTGTGCTGTGACAATCTGGAGGGCGGCAGGCTCGCGACAGCACACTTACTCGGCCTCGGGCGAAGGAACATTGCGTTCGTCGGGCATGCGTCCGCTGAAATCTGCCCGGAGCATCAGCTGCGACTTGAGGGTTACCGCAAGGCTTATGAACAAGCCGGAATGGCAGCGGATCCTGAGCTCTGGATACCCTGCGACAGCCACGAATGCTTCGGCTACGAAGCCGCTGAAGAACTGCTCAAGTCCGGCAAAAACTTCGACGCGGTATTCGCGGTCACCGACGCCATAGCGCTTGGCGTGATGAAGGCGCTGGCAGCCAACGGGGTGCGCATCCCTGAGGACGTCGCCGTTGTTGGCTTCGATGACCTGCCAATGGCCGACTATGTGTCACCAGGCCTGACGACCATACGACAGGACGTCAACGAGGCGGGTCGCCGGCTGGTGCAAACGCTGGTCAACCTGATCGAAGATGAGCCGATCGAATCCCGCCAGATCGAGCCGCGCCTGATCGTCAGGGAATCCTGCGGCGGCGACGCAACGCCGGTCGAGAACCGCTAGCCGGGAGTTAGGGCGCCGCAGCCGTACCGCGAGAACGAGCCCCCGCCTGCAAACGGGCGAGCTCGACGGCCAGACCCGGGTTCTCGTTGGGCGCGTCCAGCAAAAACACCTTCAAATCATGGGCCGCGACCGTGGCCGACAGCGCATCATCAGGCCCTGCAATAACGATCTCGTCGTCACCGTCCGCATCCCGCCAGGCTCCCGGAGCCAGCCAGCGATCGACCGACATCTCGGCTGGCGAATCGCCCTTGTTCAGCAGGACCAGCGCCGTCTGGTAGACGCCGTCGTGCTGATACACGCGATAAAAGCTCGCCGTGTCGTCGGAAAAGGTGAGGTTCACCTGCAGGCCGCGCTGCAACGCCGGCGATGCCTTCCTGATGCCCGCAACACGCGCCAGCGAGGCACGCAGGTCATGCGACTTTGCCGCGTCAACGCGATCCTGGCCGAAGTAATCACGGTTGCCACCGTGCTCCGGCGTGCCGGCACGAAACGCCACTTCGGAGCCGTAGTAGACCACGGGGATGCCGCGGCTCGTGAACAGCCAGTTGTTGGCATCGCGAAAACCGTCAACGCTCGCGTCCAGACGCGGCATATCGTGATTGTCGTAGAACGTCATGAGGTCATAGGGATTGGCGTACAGACCGTCGTCCAGGTGCAGGTAGCTGGCGATGGTCGAGTAAGGCGCCGACTCTCGCCCGAACACCGCCCGCATGCGTTCCTTGCCGGCAAAATCGAGGACGCTCACGCCGCCGTTCTCCGGGTAGGTATGCGGTGCGTAGGCCGCCGCGTTGTTATCCCAGTGCTCGCCAAACATGAACATGCCCGGCCGGTGTTCGCGCACGCCGTCGGCTATCTGCTTCCAGAACTCGTGCGGCATGTGGCGGATGGTGTCGATGCGCAGCGCGTCCACCCCCTGGTCTATCCAGTAACGATAGGAGTCGAGGAAGTAGTCGAGTACCGCCGGGTTCTGGTCATTGATGTTGGACAGTTCGTTGAGGTCTGTCTCCCGATGAAAGAACTGGTGCAGCGGATTGTCCGGATCAAGGTCGGTCGGATGCAGGTTCTGGTGGTCGGCGATCAACTCACCGTCGGGCCCGTAGATCTCGCCGTACTTGGGCTGGTCTTCCGGCATGGTGAAGGACGGCGAGCCGTGGTTGGCAACAACGTCGAGGACAAATTTGAGGTCGTAGTCGTCCTTGAGGCTCCGGGTAAGCGCGCCAAAGTCGAGGCCATCGGAGACCAGGTGTTCGTCGGCAACGAAGAAATTCACGCCCCAGTAACCGTGGTAGCCGGTCTTGCCGCGATCCGGGAATGCCGACTCCGCGATGGTCTTGCCGCCGCGAAACGCTTCGTCCGGCTGGTCGACCACAGGCGTCAGCCAGACTGCCGTGAAACCCATATCGCGGATGTAGCCGGCGTTATCGAGTACGCCGCGAAAATCGCCGCCGAGATAGCCGATGTTGCCGCTGCCGCCATCCGGATGCTGGATGGGGATATCGAATGTGCCGAACTCCCCGCCCTGGTCTTCATAGTTGTTGGCCGGGTCACCGTCGACGAATCGGTCGGTGACGATGAAGTACACCGACTCGCGAGCGAAAGGCTCCAGGGTGCCGTAGTAGTCCGGAATCGGCTCCGGTTCATTGCTGCAAGCCGTCAGCGTGACGCACAACAACGCCGCAAGTGAGGTCACGGACGAAGCGCGTGAGCGATCGGGACAGGTATTCATAGCTCGGGCTCCGCGTCCTTGTCGACCAGCAGGGTCAGCGCTCCGGCGATTGCCATGCTGACACCTCCGGCAACCAGGCAGTAAATCGCCTCGCCGCCAAACAGGCCGCGCAGCAGCAGGCCAAGAAGGCTCGCGGCGA
>CAZFVT010000304.1:0-4725 GCA_964522355.1 uncultured Woeseiaceae bacterium
GGCATGGCGCTGAGATCCTGAGCCTGGAATGACGATAGCGGTTACCAGCGCAATTGCCAGCGCCCCTGGCAAGGTCGTTATTGCCGGCGAATACGCGGTTCTTCACGGTGCTCCTGCAATATCCATGGCCGTGGACCGCCGGAGCAGGGTCACCGTTTCGCCGGGAAGCGAATCGACCAGTTCTCTCGAGACCCTCGGCTACAGGGACGGCCGGCGTTGGTTCCGGCAGTCCGGGGGCGCGGTCGACTGGCTCGAGAACGCATCGCCCGGCGGTGGCCTTGAGCTATTTGAAGCCGTGCTCGCGGAGACGCATTGCAAGGCGTCCGGCCCGATGGATTACCTGATCGACTCCAGCGCATTCGCCGACCGGGATACGGGGCTCAAGTACGGCTTTGGTTCGAGTGCCGCGGTAGCCGTAGCGCTGACCGCCGCCTGCCTGGGACCGGGTGACAACCGCATATCGACACTGGCCGGTCGGGCGCACCGACGGTTTCAACAAGGCTCCGGAAGCGGTATCGACATCGCGACCTCGGTCCACGGTGGTGTAATCCGGTTTCAGCGGGGTGCCGAGGTTGAAGCAATGAGCTGGCCCCAGGGACTGGAGGCCAGGATTCTTTGGAGCGGCGCGTCTGCATCGACCGGGGAGAAGATTCGCGGCCTTGGTACCGAGGATGCGAGCGAGGTGGCCCGCAAGCTCGCAGACGCCGCGCAGAACGTCTGCGATTGCTGGAAAGCGGGCGACCCGTCGGCGGTTCTGTCGGCCCTGGCTGATTTTGTGGATCGTCTTGCCGACTTCGATGCCAGCAAGGCGCGTGGCATATTCGAAGCCGGTCACGCTGAGCTTGTGCAGGAGGCCCGAGCTTTCAACGACCTGGTCTACAAGCCCTGCGGTGCGGGAGGCGGCGATGTCGGCATGGCATTCTCGACTTCCGCCCGGTCATTGGCCGCTTTCTGCGCGGCGGCGGAGCTTCGGGGCTTTTGCCCGTTGGACGTCGCGCTCGACCCCGTCGGCGTGCGATGTGAAGGAACAAAGGCATGAGCCTCGATTCAAGAATTCCCGGTTTTTATCGCAAGAGCATAACGGAGCGCATCGACGCCCTGGTGGAAGTCGGCGGCCTTGATAGTGAAAGTGCGCGACTGCTGAAGAGCGGTTTGCCACTCCTGCCGTCGGACCGCGCCGATCGGATGATTGAGAACGTCGTTGGTACCTTTGGTTTGCCATTTGCTGTCGTCGGCAACTTCATTGTCGATGGCCGGGATTGCCTGGTTCCCATGGTGGTTGAAGAGCCATCCATCGTTGCCGGCCTCAGCGGCGCGGCAAAGCTGGCGCGGCACGCCGGCGGCTTCGTGAGTCGTTGCGATGAATACCTGCTCGCCGGCCAGATTCAACTGGTCGAGGTGGATGACCCCGAATCGGCCCGTGCCAGCGTGCTGGCGCTGCGGGACGAATTGATGCAGCTCGCTGACGAGTCCCAGGAACGGTTGGTGGCTCGAGGGGGCGGTGCCCGGGATCTCACCTGCCGGCTGGTCGATCTCCCGGACGGCAGTCGATCGGTCGTGGTCCATATCTATCTCGACACCTGCGACGCGATGGGTGCCAACATGGTCAACACGGTCTGTGAATTGCTCGCGCCTGTGCTCGAGGAGAAAATCGGCGGCCGTGCCGTGCTGAGAATTCTGTCGAACCTTGCAGACCGCGCCGTGGTCACCAGCACCGTGCGCTATCCATTGGAAGTGCTCCGCGCGCAGGGCTTTACCGCCGAGGCCGTGCGCGATGGCATCGTGCTGGCAGCGAGCCTGGCGGAGGTGGACCCCTACCGCGCAACAACCCACAACAAGGGCATCATGAATGGCATCGATGCGGTTGCCATCGCAACCGGCAATGACTGGCGTGCCATCGAGGGCGCCGCCCATGCTTATGCGGCGCGCGACGGCGGCTACCGGTCGCTGACGCGTTGGAAGGTCGGTCATGGCGACGAGCTGGTTGGCGAGATCTCGCTGCCGCTCAAGGTTGGCATCGTCGGTGGGTCACTGCGGGCAAACCCCGGCGCAGAGCTCGGCCTCGAAATCGCAGGCCCGGAATCCGCGCTCGAGCTGGCGAAAACCATGGCAGCCGTAGGGCTGGCGCAGAACTTTGCAGCGCTCAGGGCGCTGGTGACCCATGGTATTCAGCGCGGCCATATGCGCCTGCATGCCCGCAGCGTGGCATCGACGGCCGGCGTGCCTCCGCATCTGTTTGACAAAGTCGTCGCCGGGCTGATCGACAGCGGCGAGATAAAGACCTGGAAGGCGACCGAGCTTATGGATGAGATGCGACAAACGCCGAGTCGCGAAGATCGGTCAATCGCGACCGGCGAAGTCGGCGAGGGTGTTGCGGCAGCCAAGGTGATCCTGCTGGGCGAGCATGCTGCGGTCTATGACAAACACGTCCTTGCTCTGCCGCTCGAGGGTGCCGTAAGCGCGACGATTTCAAGGAAAGGTGAAGACCTTGATTTCGAGTTCGTGGAGCTGGGCCGCCGGAAGGATATCGACCTGAAGGCGTCGGCGGGACCGGGTGCTGGCATCTCGTCCGCGCTGGAGCTCATCATGCAGGAACTCAGCATCGAACAACGCGGGTTCCACGTCCAGGTCGAGTCGCGGGTTCCGGCGGCGATGGGGCTCGGCTCTTCGGCGGCCTTCGCTGTAGCGATCGTGCGGGCATTCGACGCGCTTCTTGACCTGCGCCTGCCGATTGATCGGGTCAACGAGATCGCATTTGCCTGCGAGAAACTGGCGCACGGTACACCTTCAGGCATCGATAACACGCTGGCGACCTATGCCAAACCGGTCCTCTACCGGAAATCGGCGACGCCAACGACGCAAACCCTGTCGCTCACCGAAACACCTCCGATTGTCGTCGCCTCCAGCGGCAAACCGGGCATCACCCGGGAGCAGGTCGCCGCCGTGAAGTCCCGGGCCGAACAGGCGCCGGACTACTTCGGGCGCATTTTCGCCGAGATCGACTCGATCAGCCTGGCCGGCGCCGATGCCCTTCAGTCCGCGGATTATGCAAAGCTGGGCGGCCTGATGAATCTCTGCCACGGCTATCTCAATGCGCTTGGGGTTTCGACGCCCGAGTTGGAAACGATGGTGGGCGTTGCACGGGATGCGGGCGCCCTGGGAGCCAAGTTGACCGGTGCCGGCGGGGGTGGTTCGATAGTGGCTCTGTGTCCCGATCGTCGGGACGCGGTTGCGGATGCCCTGCTGATGCAGGGTTACGATATCATTCTGTCATCCAGCTAAAGGCCCGTTAGACCTGTGGCGCAGCAAGCACATCAAATCGTATCGTCGGAAAGCGAAGAGCTTATCCTGGTTGACGCCGACGACAACGAAATCGGCACCCTGTCCAAGGCGCTAAGCCATGACGGCGACGGCGTCCTGCATCGTGCGTTTTCACTGTTCATTTTCAACACCGACGGCGAGCTCCTGTTGCAGCAGCGCAGCGCCGGAAAACGTCTGTGGCCGATGTTCTGGTCGAACAGCTGCTGCAGCCATCCGCGTCGTGGAGAAACGATGGATCAGGCTGTCGAACGCCGGCTGGCGCAGGAACTGGGGCTGACCTGTCAGCTCGAGTACGTTTACAAGTTCAGCTACCAGGCTCGCTACGGTGAGGCGGGGTCCGAGCATGAACTCTGCTCGGTCTTCCTCGGGCGCACGGACGAGTTGCCGAAGGTGAACGACACGGAGATCGCGGCGACGCGGTTTCTCTCAGCCCAGGGTCTCGCTGAGGCACTGGACTCGAAGCCGGACGAGTTCACGCCCTGGTTCAAGATGGAATGGGAACGTCTTAACGGGGAATTTGCAGAGAAGCTCGAGCGATATACCGGCTGATACGCTTTGGCAGCCGCCGGTAGCTGCTAGCCGACGTATCGGTAGTATTCGATCCCCAGATCCTGGAAGTGGCGCTGGTCTTCGTGCCCAACGCGATCGACCACGAACTCCTCCTGTCCGACATAGTCCAGGCCTTCGACACGTCGTCCGTCATGCAGGTCGGCATACTGCTGCTGGGTCAGGTCGATGGCGAATTCCATATTCTTTGCGAACAGGATCTTGCTGGTGGCTTCCTGCCAGCCTTCCGTCACCATGAACGGAATGACTTCCGCCGCATCGCCGCTGCCATAGCCGAAGGTCAGGACCTCATCGCCGGCAAGCTCACGCTGCTCGTCGTAGGCCTGCTCGAAACCCGCCGCAATCCAGGCGGGCAGGGCGGCGGTGTACAGGTTGCCGAGGTCGAGCATCGTGTCGCTGCCAAGCGCCAGCTTGTCGAGAATCTCGCGTCGATAGTGACGGGAGGCGCGGAAGATACGGAATACCGCCATCGTAATCGGGTAGGCCTCGTAGTTGATCTTCTCGGGGTGAGCAAGATCAATTACGTCTGGACGGCTCTGGATTTCCGCGATCAGCGCTTCAGGATCGACGCCAGCTTCGTAGCAGTAGGACGCCAGTTCGGCCCGATCTTCCGCACTGCCGAAACGCAGCGCGTGCAGATAGGCAATGGCTAATCCGGTCTCCGGCATCCGCCGGTACGGGCGGTGCATAAAGACTGTGTTCAGTGAATGCAAATACTCCGCAGCGTTGATGCCGCGTTTGTCGAACATGTCATGCAGCGCCTGCAACGTTTCGTCGACGTAACAGGTCGTCGAATACTTGCCGTTGAAAACCGGGAAGTCCTGTACCTGGTGGCTT
>CAZFVT010000305.1:0-4721 GCA_964522355.1 uncultured Woeseiaceae bacterium
TCACCTGGTCGGCCGTCACCTCCGTGTAGCCGGAGACAATACGCGGCATGATTCCGGCCATTGCGCGAATGTCGCTGCGGCAGACGTCCGGCAGATCCGCCGCTGAATAATCCATCATCGTCAGTAAATCGGCATTGATGCCACTCGGATCGCCGACGAAAGTCTCCGCCAGCTCGGAAATGCTGAAGTAGCCAAGACCGTAGGTCGTAAAATCATAGGACGCGGCCAGCGACTCCAGAGCCTTGGTTGCGGCGATGCTCTCCCCGGGCTTTTGCACGCCGAGGACGATGGAAAGCTGCGCCTCGGTGAGCGCCGCCGGCGTCATCGCCATAACCGCGTAATCATCGGTAACAGCGATCAGCATCTGTGCCTCGTCCAGCTCGAGGTAACGGTAGGACTGCCCGCCTGCCTCGGCCACTTCCATGTCGCCGCCGATATTGGCTTCGATTTCGGCAATCTTCGCCTCGAAAGCAACCGGGTTGGACAGCTCGACCCGGATGACCGGCAACAGGCCAACCCCGTAGATGGCCATCTGGGCACCGCGCGGCACGCCGGCCGAACGCAAACTGTCGCTTTGCAGCAGATCGATAACGGATTCGGCGAGTGACAGCGTCAGGTCCAGCTCCTCCTCATCCGCCTCAATCTCGCCTTCCGCGGCCATCTCCTCGATGGTCGAAGCCACCACCGTCTTGTAAGCCGCCAGCATGCTGTCGGAGCCCTGCTCCAGCTTGTCCAGCGCGGCGTCCGGCATACCCTCAACGGCCGCAAACACGTAGGGCGTGTCGGCGGGCACAAAGCCCAGGATCCCGTCCTCATCGGCAAGTGGTGATGACGCTCCGCCCCCGCCCGACCCGCAGCCGGCAAGAATCAGGGTAGCCAGGGCCGAAAAGGCGATGCCCATCCGGGAATCAGTCCGACATTGAGAGGTCTGCGTCATGAACAGGGGTTCCTTTGGATTTCCTTGGAGCAAGTCCGTTAGCCGCCGCTATGGGCAGATCGATTGAAGTCCCGCGATCTCGGCCGCAACGTACGAAACCAGTAGGTGAATGTAAAGCCGGGCCAGAGCGCAAACTGACGCCCCGCCGCCGTCTGGTACCAGCTCTTGCAGCCCGACGACCAGACGGAACCGGCAAACGCTGAATCCAGCTCCTTGTTATACGACGCCTGCACCTCTGGCTTGACGTCCAGCTCGCAGTTCCGATCGGACTTCAGCGCGCGAATCAGGCGGACCGCGTAACGAATCTGCGCCTCGATCATAAAGATGACCGAGTTGTGACCCAGCCCGGTGTTCGGCCCCATCAGCAGGAACAGGTTCGGAAACCCCGTGACGGTAATACCAAGATAGGCTTCGGGGCCCGATTCCCAGACGTCCGCAAGCTCCCGGCCTCCCCGACCGAAGATTCGGGTCGGCGACAGGGGGTCGACCGCATTGAAGCCGGTCGCGAAGACCGCCACGTCGACCGCGTGCATCTGACCGTCAGCGTCGACTACGCCATCGGGCTGAAAGCGAACGACCGCATGGGTATTCAATTCCACGTTGTCGCGCTCGAGTGCCGGATAGTAGTCGTCGGACAGCAGGACGCGCTTGCAGCCGATTTCGTAGTCCGGCGTCACGGCGTCACGCAGCTCCGGATCGGTAATCGAATTGCGGATGTGACGGCGCGCCTGGTAGCGACCGTAGGCCATGAGTCGGGCGGAGAGCGTGAAGCCGACGCCAAGAATCTCCTGACGCCAGTAAAGCAACGCTCGAAACAGTTTCTGGCTGCCCGGAATATGCCGCATTAACCACTGCTCCCAGCGGCGCATCGGTCGGTCAAACTTCGGCACGACCCAGGGCGGCGTCCGTTGGAATACCAGCACTTTGTCGGCCACCTTCGCCACCTGCGGCACCAGCTGAATCGCACTCGCGCCGGTACCGATGACCGCAATCCGCTTGCCGGCAAGATCGCAGGTCTCGTCCCACTCTGCCGTGTGGAAAACGGGCACGGCGGTCGACGCCAGCCCCTCAATCTCAGGAGTCGACGGTCGACTGAGACCGCCAACGGCAGAAACCAGCGCCCGGGTCGTGAGTGACTCGCCGTTATCAAGCTCGACACGCCAGAAACCTTGCCGTTCGTCGAACTCGGCCCGGGTTACCGTCAGGCCGCAGCGAATCGAATCGCCTACGCCGAATGCGTCAACGCAATCGGCAAGGTACTGCCGAATCTCCGCCTGCGCCGGATACAGCCGACTCCACGCCGGGTTTTGACGGAACGAATACGAATACAGATGTGAAGGGATATCGCAGGCGCAGCCCGGGTAAACGTTATCCCGCCAGGTGCCGCCAATGGCCTCGCCACGCTCGAGCACGACGAATCTGTCAACGCCGGCACGCCGCAGCTTGTGCGCCATGCCTATGCCAGCAAATCCGGCGCCGATGATGGCGACGTCGTAGTCCGGTTCCGGCTTCATCGGGGCGTGGCGTCGGTGGGCGCTGACATGCTGTCCGCAGGAGATTCCGCGTCGTGGATTCAATCTGCTATTGTGCCACCCCTTTTTTTGTCAGGCGCGCCCAATGACTGCTTCCGCCGATCCTACTACCCGCCAGCTCGACATCGTTGTCTTCGGCGCGAGCGGCTTTACCGGACGACTGGTCGTCGAATACCTGCTGGAACGCTACGGCGCTGACGGCGAGGTTCGCTGGGGCGTCGCGGGACGCAACGAGGCCAAGCTTCGCGGCGTTCTCTCGGACCTTGGCGCAACGAGCGAATCGATCCCGGTCATGGTCGCCGACAGCAGCGATGCCGATGCGCTGGACGCCATAGCATCGCAAACGCGCGTTGTCCTGACGACCGTTGGACCCTATGCAAAGTATGGCTCCGAGCTTGTCGCCGCCTGCGTCCGCAACGGCACTGCCTACTGCGACCTTGCCGGCGAGGTGCAGTGGATGCGCAAGATGATCGACCAGCACCAGGACGAGGCACAGCAGTCGGGCGCTCGTATCGTGCACGCCTGCGGCTTCGATTCGATTCCCTCGGACCTCGGCGTCTGGTTCCTGCAGCGGGTCGCCAACGAGCGCTTCGATGCACCCTGCAATCGCGTTTCCCTGCTGGTCCGCGCGATGCGCGGCGGCATGAGCGGCGGCACCGTCGCCAGCCTGTTAAACGTGATCGAGGAAGGCAAACAGGATCGCACCATCGCACGGCAGCTTGTCGACCCTTACACCCTGAACCCCGAGGGCGAACGCCAGGGTCCAGACGGCCGCGATCAGATGTCGGCAGCCTATAACGACCAGCTCGGCGTTTGGACCAGCCCGTTCGTCATGGCCATCATTAACCAGCGCGTCGTGCGCCGGACCAATGCCCTGCTCGACTACGTTTACGGCAGGGACTTCCGGTACAACGAATCGGTGATCAACGGGCCGGGCATCAGCGGCCGCCTCCAGGCCCTGTCAACGGCCTCCGGCATGGGCGCTTTCATGCTGGCGAGCTCCAGCGACTTCCTGCGCGAGAACCTGGTGAAACGACTGCTGCCGGAACAGGGTGCAGGGCCGGGCCGTCAGGCGCGTGAGAACGGCTTCTTTAATCTGATTCTCGCGGGCACGACGGCCGCCGGTGAATCGATTCGCGTCCGGGTGACCGGCGATCGGGACCCGGGCTACGGCTCTACCAGCAAGATGATCGCCGAATCCGCCCTGTGCCTTGCCCGCGATGAGCTCGACGTCGGCGGCGGTTTCTGGACGCCAGCTTCAGCAATGAAAGATCAGCTGCTGGATCGACTTGAAGCCAACGCCGGCCTCAAGTTCGAGGTCATCGACGAAGGCTGATCAGCCGACGCTTTTGAGCTTCGGCTCGCGTTTCGCCACCGGTTGGTCCAGGGTCTCGACAAAGCGCGCGCGAACGTCTGCAACGTGCTTGTCGATAGTCTCGGCCGACCACGAAGCCGTATCGATCGGCTCCAGCACGTCGACGTGCACGGTCGTTGGATGAACAAAGAAGCCGCCCTTCGGCAGCACGTCCGTCGCGTTGTGAATTACGATGGGCACGACCGGCACACCGGCCTGCATGGCGATGTGGAACGGTCCTTTCTTGAACACGCCGAGCCTGTCGCCGGCGCTGCGTGTCCCTTCCGGTGCAATCGCCACCGACAGTCCATCCTGCAGTGTCTTGACGACAGGCTGCAGCGCCTCTATCGCACGCTCGTTGTTCCGCCGGTCAATGAATACCGTATCGGCAACCCGGAATACGGGACCGACGAGCGGATTGGCGGCAATCTCCTGTTTGGCAATCGCCGTGAAATCGCGACGCAGCAGCTTGGCGATGATCAGTACGTCGATCGCGCTCTGATGATTGAACAGGAACACGGCCGGACGCTGCGCCCAGAGGTGTTGCTCTCCCCTGAGGTCGATGCGTATCCCGGCGAGTGCACTGCCGAATTCACCCCAGGTGGTCACCGCCAGGTTCACCGCATCGCGCCGTGACTGGTTCAAGAACCAGGTCGGCAGGATTTGTAGCGCTGCGGAAAAGAACGCGCCGTAAACGAGACCCGTCCGGACCAGCTCCTTGAAGCCTGGAATGCCCCGACTGTCGAAACGGCGAGTCAGCCAGTCACGACGTCGCGCCGTGTGTTCCAGCGTCGACTCGGGGTTCAGTGGCCGCGGGTAGCCCACCGCATCCAGCAGCGGCAGATCCTCCAGGCCATCGCTATAGAAATAGCACTGCGACAGTTCAACATCGCGAGCC
>CAZFVT010000306.1:0-4717 GCA_964522355.1 uncultured Woeseiaceae bacterium
GAAACCGCGCCCACAGCGACTCGCGCACCAGGGCATCGAAGTCTACGGTGTCGATAGCAGATTCAGTGCCGTCGCTGATGTCCAGCTCCGTCAGATCGACATCGAGACCGACGTAGGTTTGCTGGAAGGCCGTCGCCGCCTGCTTTGCTACCGTCAACAAGAACACGCCAAGGAATACGACCCCAACGGAGGTTGCCGCGAGGCTTGCTGCACGGAACATCCGCTCCCGGCGATGCCGGCGGCGCAGATGCTTTTGCACCCGAGCGTTCGTAGCCTGGCGCTCATTCATCGCGTTCATTCGTAGCGCTCGCGGTAGCGGCGTACGATGCCCAGACCGACAATATTCAGGCACAAGGTGACGATCAGCAGCACCAGGCCAAGCGCGAACGCGGCAAGCGTCCTGGCGCTGGAGAACTCCTGGTCGCCAACCAGCAGGTTCACGATCTGCACGGTCACCGTGGTAACGGCCTCGAACGGGTTTGCGGTCAGATTTGCCGCGAGGCCGGCTGCCATCACGACGATCATGGTCTCCCCGATTGCGCGCGAGATAGCGAGCAGGACACCGCCGACGACGCCCGGCAATGCCGCCGGCAGCAGGACCTGAACCATCATCTCCGATCGTGTCGAACCCAGCGCAAGGGCACCTTCCCGCGTTTCCCGGGGCACCGCACGGAGCGCATCGTCGGACATGGATGAAATCAACGGAATAATCATGATGCCCATGACAACCCCGGCAGCGAGCGCGCTTTCGGAGGCAACGACGAGACCCATCGACTCTCCGCTGCGCCGAACGAGCGGCGCCACCGTCACGGCGGCAAAAAATCCGTAAACGACGGTGGGAATACCCGCGAGGATTTCGAGCAGCGGCTTGGTCACTTCGCGAATTCGTGACGATGCGTACTCAGCGAGATAGATCGCCGTCATCATGCCGATGGGTACAGCAACCAGCATGGCAATGAGGGTAATCAGCAAAGTGCCCGCGAACAGCGGAACGGCGCCGAACGCGCCCGAGGACCCGACCTGGCCTTCGCGAATGGCGGTTTGCGGGCTCCACTCTAGCCCGAAAAGGAATTCGTTCACCGACACTTCCTGAAAAAAGCGCGCGGCTTCAAACACCACAGAGAGTACGATGCCCAGCGTCGTCAGGAGCGCAACGCTGGATGCCGCAACCAGGAGCCAGGTCAGAAGCTGCTCGACTGAGTTGCGGGCGCGAAAGTCCGGTCGTATCTGTCGCCAGGATAAGCCAGCGAACACTAAGGCCAGTAAGGTCGAGGTTAGCGCCAGCAGTCTGCGACTCTGAACCGTCAGAGCCACCAGTCGATCAGCAACCAGCTGCATCTCGTCCGTGACTTCTGCGACGATCATGCCTCCCGACGCAACGTTCTGGATTGTACTGACCAGCAGATCGAACTCGCCCTGCGGCCACTGGCGCCAGGCTTCGTCCACGCCGGACATTGCCATGAGCAGCACGACCCTCGGTTCCAGAGCGGCCCATGCGAATACGAGGAGCAGTGTCGGCAGCAGAGCGCTGAGCGCCAGGTAGTAACCGTAGTATCGCGGCCGGGAGTGCAGTCTGCTGGCCTGCCCCGGACCGCCGGCCGTAAACAGGGCCTTCTCCCGCCCGGCCTTATAGGACAAGAAGGCGATGGCGAGGATGGCCAGGACGATCGTCGTAAAATCCATAGTGAGTCGGCGCGGTTAGCAGAGATTCCAGCCCGGGAAGCTGCGGCAGAGCTTAGCGTCAGGCCGTCAACAGCGCCAGCAAGGTCACCCGTTGGGCACCATTATTGAGCACGTAAACTACTGGCGCGCCAGTACCAGGGGCGTTAGCGCCGCGACCTGGGCAGACATCGCCCGGCGTTCCACATCCGAAAGGGGTACCAGACCACGATAGGACAAGTAGCCGTCTTCTCCCCAGGACCGCTCGTGCGTAAATTCTGAAAGAAACTCGCGCAGCCCGGGAATGACGCGGACGTGGGATTTCTTCACGTAAAAGTACAGCGGCCGGGAGACCGGGTAACTCTGATCCGCAATGCTCTCGAACGTCGGCGCCTTGCCATCGACCCTGGCGGCCTTGATTGATTCGGTGTTCTGGTCGAGGAAACTGAAGCCGAGTATGCCGAAGGCGCGCGGGTTCGCCTGCAGCTTTTGAACAACGAGGTTATCGTTCTCGCCCGTCTCGACGTATAGACCATCCTCACGAACGCCATGGCAAAGTCCGAGGAAACGGTCCGGGTCGCTTGCCGCGAGCTCTGCGAGCCACGGCCAGGTCCGACAGCCCTCCTCCAGCACCAGGCGCGCGAATGCATCGCGTGTGCCGGACGTGGGCGGCGGGCCGAGCACCTCGATCGGCATGTCAGGCAGTGACAAATCGATGTCTCGCCAACGTCGGTGCGGATTGACGATGGTCTCTCCGGCTTCGCTGCCAGGAATACGCTGCGCAATCGCCAGATAGAGCTGCCGTCGGGTTACGGCCAGCGGCGGCGAATCGACGGCATTCGCAATAACGATGCCGTCATAGCCAATCTGCACCTCGACAACTTCGTTGACGCCGTTGACCTCGCAGCTGTCGAGCTCAGACCGGGTGATACGACGGGAGGAGTTGACGACGTCGGGAAAACCGATGCCGAGGCCATCGCAGAACAGCTTGATGCCACCTCCTGAGCCGGTCGCCTCAACTTTGGGCGTACGAAACCGGCTCGCGCGCCCGAAACGCTCCGCAACCACCGTGGCGAAGGGATAAACCGTCGACGATCCGACAACATAGACGTAGTCGCGCGCCCGCTGCGCGTCAGTCGCGCCGGACCACAGCAACAAGAGGCTTGCCAGCGCAGCCGCGGATATGGTCTTCTCTCGAAACATTGCGTGCCGGTCCCGCTGTGGCGATCGGTCGTAGTCTAACTCCGACCTGTTACGGACTGATTTCACCATGACTGATCCCGTCGACGCCAGACGTCGCGAGGAGTCGCTTGCCCTACTCAAAGAGCTGGTCAGGCGCCCTTCCATAACTCCGGACGACGCCGGCTGCCAGGAACTGATGGCAGCGTCGCTCAAGGCTATGGGCTTCACTGTCGAGGACATGCCCTTCGGCGACGTCACGAATTTCTGGGCGAGGCGCGGCGACGACGGCCCGCTGCTGTGCTTCGCCGGCCACACCGACGTCGTGCCACCCGGCGCGCTCGACGAATGGTCGACAGACCCTTTCGAGCCGGTCGAGAAAGACGGCAACCTCTACGGGCGCGGCACGGCCGACATGAAAGGCAGCCTCGCAGCGATGATTGTCGCGATCAGGAATTTCCTCGAGCGCTCACCGGACCATGCCGGGAGTATTGCACTGCTCATCACCAGTGATGAGGAGGGGCGTGCGCGCGACGGCACGCTGAAAGTGGTTGAGGCTCTCTCTGCCCGCGACGAGCGCATTGACTGGTGCGTGGTCGGCGAACCCTCCAGCCACAAACAACTGGGCGATGTCATACGCGTCGGTCGGCGCGGCTCCCTGTCCGGCACGGTCACGGTCAACGGCATTCAGGGCCACGTCGCCTATCCGCACCTGGCCGACAATCCGATCAAACGCATTTCCCCGGTGCTTGCTGACCTGCATGCGATCCAGTGGGATGAAGGCAACGAGCACTTTCCGCCAACGAGTTTCCAGGTCGTCCGTATTCAGAGCGACGCTGGCGCGGTCAACGTCATTCCCGGATCGCTCACTGCGCGCTTTAACTTTCGCTATTCCACCGTGTGGGACCACGAGTCGCTCCGCCGCCGGGTCCATGAGGTATTCGACCAGCACGATCTCGACTACAGCATCGACTGGCACCTGTCCGGGGAGCCATTTCTGACCGACGGCGGGCCGCTCGTGGAAGCGGTTGACCAGGCGGTGCGGAAGGTAGCCGGGATCAGCCCGGAACTGTCGACGGGTGGCGGTACGTCAGACGGCCGATTCATTTCGCCAAGTGGTGCTGACGTCGTCGAGCTCGGCCCGATTAACGCCTCCATTCACAAGATTGACGAACACGTGCAGATCGACGACCTGCCGCGGCTGGTCGAGATGTACGAAAAGATTATGGAATCGCTGTTGCCTGATCAGGCAGCGAGCGGCTGACGGCTTGCGGCTGCCGAATCAGGCGCGTCGCAGGTTATTCCACAGCCCAAAGGCACCGAGCGCTGCAAGGCTGATCACAACCCAGGCCGGCATCGACAGACCGAGAAAACTCCAGTCGATGCTCGCGCACTCGCCGGAGCCCGTGAAGATCATCTTCAGCGCATCGGCCAGCGGAAAGCTGTCCAGGATGTAGCTGAATCCCGGGCCACAGGCCGGCACCTTGTCGGCCGGCAGGTTTTGCAGCCAGACATGACGACCCGCCACACCCACGCCCGCCAGTGCGGTCACCGCGATCAGGCCGGTATACAGGTAACGACCGCCAGTCCCGGACGGGTTGTGAAGCGCTGCGAGCAGAAACGCGATGCCGAGGCCGATTGTTGCCATGCGCTGGAATACGCACAGCGGACAGGGCTCGAGGTACAGCACGTGCTCGGCGTACAGGGCGTAGGCCATCATGCCCGTGCAGGCGAGGAATCCGGCCAGGTTCAGTAACCGTCGGCCCGGAAGGCTTCGCCCGGACGTGACGTTGAGTTCTTCAGCGTTCGTTGCCACCAGATTCTGTATGCCGCACGTCGCGGCCCTCCACCATGTAAATAACGTATTCGCAGATATTCT
>CAZFVT010000307.1:0-4700 GCA_964522355.1 uncultured Woeseiaceae bacterium
TGTCCGCCGAACCGGCCGGGTCGGCTATCAGGAACTATCCGTACTTGAAAAATCGCCGGCCGAACGCGCAACGGGCATGGTTGCCCGTTGCGCGCCTGCGCCTAGATGCGAATCGGCAGATCCCTGGCGCGAACGCCGGAGGCTGCGTAAACCGCATTGCCGATGGCCGGTGCAACGGCGATCAGCGGCGGCTCGCCGAGGCCCATGGGGAACTCGGTGCTTTCCATGTACTTGAGATCCAGCTCCGGGACGTCCCGCATGCGCAGCGGCGTGTAGGCGTCCAGATTGCGAGCGCTGACCTGCCCATCCTCGAACCGGGTGCCCTCGTGCAGGGCGAGGCTGATGCCCCACAGCGTCGCGCCCTCAGCCTGCGCCATGGCGCCGTCCGGGTGAACTACGGTGCCGCAGTCGATCGTCTGCCAGATTTTCTTGACGGAAATTGCGCGCGTCTCGGGATCGACCGCGACGTGCGCCACGCAGGCCGTCCAGGTCGGCATGCTTCGCTCCTGGCCGGTGGCAACCGCAACGCCCATCGCTTCGTTCTCGGGTAGCTCGGCACCCCAGCCCGAACGATCACGAACGTCGCGCAGCGCCGCCGCCAGACGGCTTGCGCCGCCCACCGAGTTCGGTGCGGTGCCGGCATTTTTACCGGCTGCATCCAGCATCCCGAGCCGGAACTCGATGGGATCCTGGCCCAGCTTTTCGGCAACCTCGTCCATAAAGGACTCGACGCCCCAGCTGATCCAGCCGGGACCGACAGCCCGGAGCCAACCCGGCAGGAACGTCTGCTGCGCCACCTCGTTATTGATGGCACGTACCCGGTGCGCCGGCAGGGTGTACCAGTGATCCGCGCCGTTGATCGAGAAGCCGTCGAACTTGCCGTTGCCATCAACGCCGTCGCCGAGGAAGCCGGGCGCCATGGCGAGCGTTGGCCAGCCGGCAGCAGCCGCATGTTCGATGCCGGTGAGATTGCCGTCGGCATCGAAGGCCGCGTCGAACTGACAGACCGTCGGTGACCGAACGCAGTCGAAGCGGCTGTCGTCTTCGCGCTGGAAGATCAGCTTGACGGGTTGCCCGAGCTCGCGCGCCGCAAGCGCCGCCGGAATCATCTGGTCACCGAACAAGCGTCGGCCGTAGCCGCCGCCGAGGTAGTACTGGTGCAGGATGATGTCTTCTTCGGCCATGCCGAGCGCGGTAGACAGCACCGGCAGAATCAGTGACTGCCACTGGTTGCCGGAATGGATGTGACATTTGCCATCCGCGAACTCGACCAGCGCGTTCTGCGGCTCCAGCGTGAAGTGCAGCGCCGTGCCCGTCCGGTAGGTCGAGGTCATGGTCTCAGCGGCACCGGCGAGAGCAGCCGGAACGTCGCCATCATCGACAAACAGCGCGCCGGAGGACTTGTCCGCGACCAGTCGCGCACCCTCGGCCAGGATGTCATCTTCGCTGACGTCAGCCGTCGGGCCCGCATCCCATTCGATGGAAACCGCATCGGCTGCCTTCATCGCCGCCGGGAATGAATCGGCAATGACCACGGCCCAGCCCTGGATCGTGTCGCTGGGGTCGGTGATTTGCAGGGTCTGCTGATAGCCGGGAATATCGCGTGCCGCACTGTCGTCGATGCTACGAATGACGCTGCCGTAGCGAGTCGGCGGAATGATCGGGTGCGCGTACACCATGTTCGGCAGCTCGACGTCGAGACCGTATTCAGCTGTACCGGTCGACTTCTCCGGAATATCGAGGGCCGGTGTCGGCTTGCCGATCAGGTCGCGATCGTCCGCTGCCTTGATCGGCATTGCCGCCACTTCCTCATCGGAGAAGCTTCGTTCGATGTTGCCGCCGGCGACAATCTCGCCAAACGAAAGGCTCTGGCTGCCGGCCGTTACCTCACCGTTTCGCGCCACGCAGTCGGCGGCGTCCACGCCCATCATCTCGGCGGCCGCGTCGATCAGCACCGTGCGGCCGGCGGCGCCGGCCTGCGACAGGGCCGCGAAGCTGGTCCAGACCGACCAGGACCCGCCCGTCACCATGAAGCCCCATTTCGGGTCGCTGTCGACGTGCTTGATCGATACGGCATCCCAGGCGGCGCCAAGCTCATCAGCAACGATGCGCGCCAGCGCCGTGCCGACGTGCTGACCCATTTCCGCCTTGGTGATGTTCACGAGCACCTTGCCGGCCGAATCCATCTCGAACCAGATGGTCGGGGCGAAAGACCGGCTCGCGCCGGCGGTGGTCATTTCTTCAGCCGCCTGCTCGCTGCTGCAGCCCGGCAGAACGCTGCCGAGACCCATGACGAGACCGGTGCCGACCGATCCAGCGAGGAATGTGCGCCGTGTGACGGGCGCGTGGTTTTTCAATCGTCCCATGATTATGCGCCTCCCTTGCTGGCTGCCGACTTGATCGCACGTCGAATGCGCGGATAGGCCATGCAGCGGCAGAGGTTGCCACTCATGGTGTTGTCGATGTCGGCATCACTCGGCGCCGGGTTATCGGCCAGCATGCTGGCCGCCTGCATGATCTGCCCGGACTGGCAGTAGCCGCACTGCGGCACCTGTTCTTCGACCCAGGCCTCCTGGAGGTTGTCGCCCGCGGCCGTATCCAGCCCCTCAATGGTCGTCACCGATCGCCCGGCGACCGCTGACACCGGCGTCACGCAGGAACGCGTCGCCGATCCTTCGATGTGCACGGTGCAGGCGCCGCACTGGGCAATGCCGCAACCGAATTTCGTGCCCTTGAGTTTCATCTCGTCGCGGATGACCCACAGGAGTGGAGTGTCATCCGGGCTTTCCGCCGTTACTGTTTCGCCGTTCAACGTAAATTCGATCACGCCGCACCTCTCCTTAGTCCGATGAGTTATTTGTATTGAGTCTAATACAGCGCTCGCGTCATTCAACGTTGACTTTCCGGACAGGGGTGAGTCGCGGCCCGGACAGGCGTTTAGGCTACATCAGCACCCGCTTATGACGTTTTGGCATCGTCGTTTCGCCGTTTCCGTGGTCCAAACATTTCGGAGACGCGAGTTGTAATCCGATACCAGGGGTAAGGCGATGAAACGATGGGTAATGCTGCTGGGGATCGTGGCCATCGTGGGCTGTGCCAGTTCACCCCCTGAGGCAACGGATGATCGGGAATACCGGCAGGGCGACCGCCTCGCGCGGGCCGTGGACTATCAGATTGCCTGCGAGCGAGCCGGCGGCATCCTCCTGGTCAGCGGCAACGGGCGTAAGCCGTCCGAACGACCGGAATCGCAGCAATGCGTCATGCCGCAACCCGGGTTGATTCCGTACTAGCGGTCAGCGTCGTCGATTTCGCGCGTAGCTGTCGCGATCCGGCCATTCACCAAACTGCATTTCGATTTCCAGTCCGACGCCGAGATTGCTCTCCCGCACATCTTCAAGGAACTCGCGGGGCCAGCTGACGCCGGTCGACAGCTCGAGAAACAGCCACTCGCGGAGAACCCGTCGTCGGTAGCGAACCTCGAAACCGTAGTCCTGCAATTCGACAAGGTTGTCCGTTTCCCCCGTCGCAAACACCCGGTAGGACAACGCGTTCTTGTTGTTGATGCTTTGGTAGGCCAGGAAATCCGCGTCCCAGCCCAGTCCTTCGACTTTCTTCTCCGTCGTCAGGGTGACCCAGGACCGGAGCAATACCTTTTGCGTTGCGGCAACGTCGAAGATGCTCGTCAGAGAGGTTCCTTCACCACGAGAGTCCTGCCAGAAAACACGCGGCCGGAGACGCCAGAGGACGTTCTCACCCCAGGTCTTGCTGTAGCGGTAGGAAATTCGGGCATAGGGGTCGAGCCCGTCGGAACGAATGCTGGTGCCGACGCTGAAGTCGAAGCCGTTCGCCCTGCCGTTTCGCCGGCTGTAGCCGAGACCGAGCAGCCAGTCGTCATCCGTGAAGTCGCTGAACTGATCGGGCAGGTTGTTCATGGTTTCCGTTTCGGAGCCGTCGATCAGGTCGTCCGTGTCTCCGCGGCCCAGCAGCAAGCGGGTTCGCCGCTTGAAGGCGTTCAAAGGAAACTGGGCGCGGAAGCGTGCCCGGGTCTGGGCCCCGTCGACTTCGTCCCAGCGCGTCCCCAGCGCCAGGAGACCGCGGCGGACATCGTTTGACTGGTTGGTCGCGTTCTCGAGACTGGCCGCGCCGAAGAAGCCGTCGAACCACTGCGAGGTGGAGTTGACGAGGCTGAACACGGTTTGCCGGGTCCGATCGATCAGCGCCGGATCGGTTGCCGCCGCAGCATCGTCGACCGCGGTTTCTTCAGCGCTTTGCGACGCCGCTTCAGTGACCAAATCCTCGGTATCGGCGGCAGCCGCAGTGGGCTCCGGCGAAAGCGTCTCTTCTCCAGCGGGCGGCTGGGCCGCGCAACCGGCCAGAAAAAAAAGCAGCCAGGCGGACCGTAGGCCGGCCGCCGGGCTGCTTCGCAAGCTGCGGATGCAGGTTTCCGTCGTTACTCGTCGAGCATCGCGACGCTGGCATTGCGAGCGTACTTAAGCTCACCGCCCACAAACGTCATCTCGACCCTGGTGGATGGGATCGCGTCGTCAGGCACCGTTGTGATGTCCTGCGACAGCACGACCATGTCGGCGTACATGCCCGGCGCGAGCGTGCCCTTGATGTCCTCTTCGAACGCGGCGTAGGCGTTGTTGATCGTGTAGGTACGAATCGCCTCGTCGCGGGTCATGACGTGCTCCGGGTAG
>CAZFVT010000308.1:0-851 GCA_964522355.1 uncultured Woeseiaceae bacterium
TCCACCCAGCTCAGGCACTACCTGACGTTCTCGGCACCGATACCCGGGTTCGTCGCGATGCTCTTCGCGTTTGTCGCCCCCGCCGCTGAGCGGCAGCGATTCTTCCGCCTCGCGCTTGCCGGGCTGGTGATCGGTGTTGTCGCGTCCGGTATCGGATTCGTGTTGCTCACCCAGGACCTCTGGTTTTTCCTCGGCCACTGGATTCGCGGCACGCGGCTGCCGTTCGATTTCGTTCAGAAGCGGCTGCTGGGGACCGCCATCTGGTTCGTGGTCTTTGGCGGCATGATTACCGTAGGCATCACGCTGGCGAGGCGCCTTGTCCACGAACGACGGGCCAGCGAGTAAGCGTGAGTTCGACTTCATTGACCATTGCCGCACTGGCTGCTGCCGTTGCCGGACTGCTGGTCGCCGAGTGGCGGCAGAGCCGCATCGGCGTCTGGATCATGAAGCCGCTGGCGAGCACCCTGTTTATCGCCATCGCGTTGCAATCCGGCGCGCTGTCGTCCGGCTTCGGCCAGCTCATCCTGCTCGCCCTCGTACTGTCGTGGTTCGGCGATGTGTTTCTTATCGGTGAACGCAGCGCGGCGTTCATCGCCGGGCTTTCGGCTTTCCTGCTGGCGCACGTCGCCTTCGCAGCGGCATTTCTCACCCAGCCGCTGGAGTTTGTTCCGATGGTGTATGCGGGTCTTCTGATGGCCATCGTCGCCCGGGTGGTCCTCGGCTGGCTCTGGCCGGGCCTGCCGCCGGCGTTGAGGCTGCCGGTCATTGCCTATGTTCTCGTCATTGCTCTGATGGTCGCGGTTGCCGGCGGTACGATTTCCTCACACGGTTTGCTGCTACTGGCACCGGCT
>CAZFVT010000308.1:868-4699 GCA_964522355.1 uncultured Woeseiaceae bacterium
ATCGGACATTTTTGTGGCCCGCGAGCGCTTTGTGCAGTCCTCGCTCGTCAATCGGCTTTGGGGCTTGCCGCTCTACTACGGCGCGCAGCTGGCCTTCGCCCTCGGCGTCGCCGCCGCCTGATACTGTCCGAAACGGAAAGAATCGTTAGCAGACGGTTTGTGAAAGCGGTAGGAGACATCGCCCCCGGAAGCGGCTTAAATGAGGGCACGTCATCCAAACCGGTCTCGGCGTTTTTTAGCACCCGTCATGAGTCGTCTGTTCATCTTCCAGTCTGCATCGAGGCCCAACGCGGAGGTTGACGCGTGGTTCGCCGGTCGGGGCGACGAGCTGACGGCGATTGCCCATCGATGGTTCACCGAGCTGCGGAACTGCAGCGACGAGGTGAATGAACTTATGCACGACGGCTATCCAACCGCCTGCCTGGGGCAGGCTGCCTTCGCCTATGTCGGCGTTTTCAAAGCGCACGTCAACCTGGGTTTCTTTCACGGTGCCGAGCTCGACGATCCTGCCGGCATGCTGGAGGGCAGCGGCAAGTTCATGCGGCACGTCAAGCTGCGGCCGAATCGGCCGGTCGATGAGCCCGCGCTCGAAGCCCTCGTGCAGGAGGCATACCTGGACATGCGATATCGGCTCAGGCGCGAGGAAGAATGAGCTACGGCACCGGCGAGTTTCTGCAGGCATTGCTTCAGGTCCGTGAGGGTCGACTGAGCGCCGAGCAGCATGCGGAGATGGAGCTTTACCTCCTGCGCCGCGTGCAGGACAAGGGAACCGCAGGCGTTGAGTCGCTGCTGGCCAATCTTGACGGTACAGAGCTTGGCGATGTCGACATCACCTACAGCGGTGAGGAGATCAGGGCGCAGATTGTCCGCGATGGCGAGGACTCGTTGCTCATCAAGGCGTCGGCGGACGAGTTTTATGCCTACGCCGTCATCAATCGTCACTCCTCCACGCTCTCGACGCCGACCGCCAATCCACAGCACGCCTGGTTTTACTCGACCTGGGAGCAGGTTCAGGGCGATGAGTTTGTCGATCTGGCGTCACGCAGCCTGCCCGAGCGCGCCGTTTTCTGGATTGCGCTCCTGGAGTCGGAGGTCATGAACGGAGGTCTCGGTCAGTACCTCGCTAACTCCAACGGTGCTTACCTCAGCGACACCCTGGCCTGCCTCGAGTCCATCGGCGCCGGCAAGACCCGGAAGTTACTGAAGGCCGCCGACAAGCTGGCCGAGGGCGCAGAGTCCTACGACGCGGCCTCGGAAGATCTGTCGGGTGACTACGGCAAGCTCGACGATGCCTTCATGAAATCCGGCGAGGATCTTGCCGCTCTGACGGCGGCGAAATTCCAGGGATAGCCGGGGTCAAGGCGTTTCGGTGGTGCGCGCGAGCGACAGGGCGGCGTCCGAAAAGCCCAGCAATCCAAGCGCCACGTATACGCCGCCGGCGAGGTAGCCCGACCACGCGGGTATCCTGCCACCGGCAAGCCGGCGTCTGAGCGATCCTGCGGCCAGCACGTATACGCCATCGGTGATCGCGGCAACGGCGACGAACGTCATGCCGAGCATCAAGAGCTCCATGCTGAGCGATGCGGCTCCTTCATCGACGAACTGCGGCAAAAATGCGAGGAGAAAGAGCACCGTCTTCGGGTTGGTCAGGTTAACGACCACGCCTTCGCGGAAGACGCTCCAGAGCCGCGCGGCCTCCGGCGTTTCGATATCTGCGCGGCTGCCCGCCGATCGCATCCTTTGCCAGCCTATCCACACGAGATAGGTAGCGCCCACGGCCTGCACCAGCAGCAACGACAGTGGCCAGGCGGCGGCGATGGCAGCGACGCCAAACGCCGCAAGACAGACATGCACGATGCCGCCCAGGGTAATGCCCGCCATCGATGCGAAGCCGGCAGCCGTGCCCTGGTCGAGGGTGCGCGTGACGATGTACAGCACGGCCGGCCCCGGCGACACGGACACGGTCACACAGATGCCGATGAAGACCAGGAATTCCACGCTACGAGCCTTCCGGCCGGCGTAGTGCCCGTCCCGGGTAGCTGTCGAGGACTTCCCCGTTATCGATCGACAGCTGGCCGTTGACGAAGAGGTAGTTGACGCCCGTCGCCAGTCGCCGGGGTTCGGCGAACGTCGCCAGGTCGCGGTAGTTCTCAGGGTCGAGCACAACGACATCGGCCTGGTAGCCTTCACGCAGGTAGCCGCGATCCGCCAGTCGATAGAAGTCGGCCGCAAGGCCGGAGAAGCTGCGAACAACGAACTCCGGCGCCAGCAGCGCCTCGTCCAGGACGAACATGCGCATCTTCTTCGGGAACGCGCCGAAAGTACGTGGGTGCGTGATCGGCTGATCGGGCCGCGGCGTGCGTCCGTCGGTGCAGGTCATCATCCACGCTTCACGGGCCAGTCGGCGGGTGTTGGTGTCGTCATAAAGCTCGAGGTTCATGACCGACGCGTTGCCATCGCGCAAGACAGACTGCGCCGCGAGGGCAGGGCTGAGTTCGCGCTGTGCGGCGATCTCGGCAAGCGTCCGGCCGTTCAGCTCGGGTCGTGGATCGACAAACAAAATCTTGTCGGCACCACCGCGAATACGAAGCATTGCCTCCGTGTCGGCGATTATCCGTGCCGACTCTGCCTGATCATCGAAGCGAGAGATCATGGCTTCCTGGCCGCCGGCGGCTGCCCAGTTCGGAATTGTGTAGGAACGCAGGTTGCTCTGAGTCGCCGTGTAGGGGTGCTGCGCCGCCCACACGTCGACGCCGCGCGCCCGTGCCTCGTTCACGTAGCGTGCCGCATCGTCGCCGCGATCGTAGTTGTGTGCGCCCTGGGGGTTGTAGTGGCTGAAGACGACCGGCAGCCCTGCTTCCTCACCGATTCGGATGGCCTCGGCAACCGACGCGTCGTAGCCTACGCCCTGGTAAACCGCACCGAGATCCCGGTCGTGGGTGTCGTAGATCGCGCCCGGGTAGCGGGCGGCAACGGTGGCGAGCTCGATTACTTCCTCGGTGGAGGCGTAGGTGCCCGGCACGTAGAAGAGTCCGGTCGATAGCCCAAAGGCACCTTCTTCCATGCCCTTGACGACGAGTCCGCGCATGACGCGCATGTCCTCGCGAGAGGGTTCACGGTCTTCCATGCCCATGACCCGTCGGCGAATGGCGCCGTGGCCGACAAACATCATGCCGTTGACGCCGATGCCCCGGGTTTCCCAGAGAGACAGGGTGTCCGCGATATCCGGCGTTCCGCCGCCGTCCAGTCCAAGCACAACGGTGGTGATGCCCTGTCGCCGGTACGGCAGGGCGTCCCGTCCGTAGTCCTTGCCCAGTTCGGCATGACTGTGCGCGTCGATAAAGCCGGGCGTTACCCACTCGCCGCGGGCATCAATGGTTCGCGTGGCCGAGATGCCGGCCGCGGCTGCATCGCCCACAAAAAATATCTTGTCGCCGTCGATCGCAACGTCGGCCTCGATGGGTGGCGCGCCGCTGCCGTCAAACACCTGTCCGCCGGTAATCAATACGTCGGCGACTGGCGCTATGTCGTTATCGCCACCGCAGGCCGAAAGCAGCGAAAGGCCTGCCGTCAGCGCCAACATGGCCAGCTTCTTCAAGCTCGTGCTGCCTGATCGCGTTGTGCTCATTGCCCCCTCCCTCCGGCATCGACATTACTACAATTGCTATTGCCGCATTGCGTTGAAAAGCCGACAACCCTCGGCCAAACTGACCGCAGATTCTGCCCAACGGAACTCGCTCATGAATACCGACAACATCCACCCGACCGCTGTCGTTTCCGCTGACGCCAGTCTGCACGATTCCGTCACGGTCGCTCCGGGTGCCGTCATCG
>CAZFVT010000309.1:0-4681 GCA_964522355.1 uncultured Woeseiaceae bacterium
AGGAACACACGCAGGCGCTTCGGGTGGATTTACTGCTCCTGCCGGCGGGTGCTGACGGCATCGCCCACCTCGACCGCGGCCTCAAGACCCTGCAGGACCAGCCGGTGATGACCGACGGCACGGTCAGCTTCCGGGTCTTGCCAGATGACCTCGATGCCGAAATGCTGACCCGCATTTTTCGTAGTGCGAATATCGACCTCACGCTCTCTGCTGCGTACCGCGTTGAATGGAGCGCATAACCGGAAGCGAAGATGAAAACCATGAGCTGGAAGGACATCGCCGAGTTCGTTGGTATCGCAGCGATCGTTGCATCGCTGATCTTCGTCGGTCTGCAGCTCAAACAATCCCAGGAGATTGCCATCGCCTCGGCCAGCCAGACGCGAACCGCTATCTCCATGGAAATGCTGACGGCTATCGCCACTGATCCGGTCATCCGCTCGGCTCTCACCAAGCAGCAGGCCGGCAATGCCGGGGATATGAACGCCGACGAGTCGGCCGCGTTAAACGCGATCGCCTACGCGAACCTGCTGTTGTTTGAAGACACGCATCTTCAATACCAGGGCGGCTTTGTGTCCGAGGCAAAATGGGCCGGCACGCGCGCGAACCTCAAGCGGGGCTTGTGGGATCACCGCGGCGGCCCCGCGCTCCGCACGGCCTATGAGCGGACCTCGTCTACCTGGAGCCCGCCCTTTCAGGCACTCGTCACGGAGCTCATCGCGGAGATCGAACGGGAAGGCCTGGAGTAAGCCTAAGCCCCGGCCGGGGACGCTGCGCATGCCCTGCCGCTAGAATGCTCCTGTTCCACCGTCTGAGGGCCAAGGGAGCTTTTGAATGACCTATTCAGGAATCGGCGCAATTCTCCTGCGCTGCATCGGCATCATCCTGCTCGGCGCGGTGCTCGTTTACATGATTCCGAGCGTCGCGCTTGAAGGCTCTGCCTCCGCGCGCAGTCAGCTGATACTGAGCAGCAGTCTGCTGCTGTTGCCGGCCGTCATTCTCATTGTCATGAGCAAGCCGCTCGGCAAGATGCTGGCAGCGGGTCTCGATTAACGGGAGAAATGTCGGCTCGTCAGCCGCCGGCTACTTCTTGAAGTGTCCGGACATGCGCACCTGGTTCAGCACGGGCGCGGTCTCCGGACGAATTCCACGCCAGAGATGAAAGCTCTCGGCAGCCTGCTCGACCAGCATGCCCCAGCCCATGACGGACTGTCCGGCTTTTCGCTCGCTCGCCCACTGGCAAAAGGGCGTCGGCGACAGTGCGTAGGAAAGGTCATAACAAAGCGTTTTGCGGCCAACCGCCGCGTCGGGGTATGGCGGCGCTTCGCCTTTGAGCCCGGCCGACGTTGCGTTAATGATGAGATCGTAGCCATCGTCTCGCTCGGGCACGCTGTCGAAACGGCAGGGCTGGACGGTGCCCTGGGTGCCGAAGTACTCGGCGAGCACCTTCGCCTTGCTCAGGCTGCGGTTGGCAATGACGATCTCGCGAGGGTTTTCCTTCAGCAGCGGGCTCATGATGCCATTGACGGCGCCGCCGGCTCCGAGAATCAGAATTTCCGCATCCTCGAACTCAACGTCCAGGTTCTCCTTCAGGTCCCGAATCAGCCCGTAGCCGTCGGTGTTGTCGCCTTCCATTCGATCGTCATGAAACACGATCGTGTTGACGGCACCCGCGACCTGGGCGCGCTCCGTCATCGAATCGACAAGTTTCGCCACCGCGGCTTTGTGCGGCGTTGTGACGTTGAGCCCAAGTCCGCCGTTCCTGCGGAATCGGTTGATCTCGGTCTCGAGGGCGTCGGGCTTTACCTTGAATGCGTCGTACTGCAGATTCTGGCCGGTCTGCATGGCGAACAGTTTGTGAATTATCGGCGACCGGCTGTGGGCAATCGGGTAGCCAATGACGCCGTAAAGGTCAGGTTTTTCGTCGGACATCGTTGCACTCTCCGAAAGGGCGGCTGATCGCCTCCTAGTCGTTCTGAAGCCAGCGGGCGGCCTCGATGGCGTAGTAGGTCAATACGGCGCAGGCCCCTGCGCGCTTGATCGACAGCAGCGACTCCAGGATGGAGGCCCGGCGGTCCAGCCAGCCCTTCTCGGCGGCCGCCGCCAGCATCGCGTATTCGCCGCTGACCTGGTAGGCGAGCGTCGGCACGCCGAACTGATCGACGACGCGTCGTACGATATCGAGGTAGGGCAGCGCCGGCTTGACCATCACCATATCGGCACCCTCGGCAAGATCGAGCCCGACTTCCCGCAGTGACTCATCCGAGTTGGCGGGTGCCATCTGGTAGGTGTTCTTGTCGCCGCCGCCGAGGTTGGCCGCAGAGCCGACCGCGTCGCGAAACGGCCCGTAGAAGCAGGAGGCGTACTTTGCCGCGTAGGCGAGAATAACGGTGTTCACGTGGCCATCGGCCTCGAGACCCGCGCGGATCGCGCCGATGCGTCCGTCCATCATGTCCGAGGGCGCAACAATGTCAGCCCCCGCCGCGGCGTGCGAGACGGCCTGGCGCACCAGCATGTCGACGGTGACGTCGTTCAGCACGTAGCCTTGATCGTCGATGATGCCGTCCTGGCCATGGGTGGTATAGGGGTCCAGCGCGACGTCGGTCATCACCGAGAGGTCGGGGAGCTCGGCCTTGAGAGCGCGAACAACGGTCTGAACGAGACCCTCCGGGTTGCAGCATTCCTCTCCATCCAGCGATTTCCGGTCGCCGCTGATGACCGGAAACAGCGCCAGGGCCGGAATGCCAAGCTCGTACGCGGTCCGCGCATCCTCCAGGATGCCGTCCAGGCTCTTGCGCTCGACGCCGGGCATCGACGGGACCGCTTCCCGGCGGCCTTCGCCTTCGAGCACGAATACCGGGTAGATAAAGTCGGCCGGACCAAGCGTGGTTTCGGCGGTGAGCGCCCTCAGCGAGGCGGTTCGGCGGTTGCGTCGCAGCCGGGTAGCGGGGAATCTGGCGGTTTTCGGGTCAGTCATATTGGTCATAATCGCGCGTCAAGCTTGGATTTTGGCCATAATTCCGTACTGTTTCTACGCTCGGGTCCAAAAAAAGCCTATTCCGGGTAATAAATCCTGCTGGGGGCAGGTCCATATCGAATGCAAAGCAGCACCGACAGCGAGCGCCGGCGGCGTTTCGACCGGATTGTGGCGGTCTTCCACCAGGACATGTACCGCTATGCCGCCTGGCTATCCAGGAATCCGGAGGTCGCCGAAGAAGTGGTGCAGGAAGCACTGCTCAGAGCGTGGAAGTCGCTGGATGCGCTGCGGGACGATGAGGCATCGAAGCCCTGGTTACTGACCATCGTACGTCGGGAAAACGCCAGGTACTTCGAGCGAAAGCGCCTCGAAACGGTGGACATTGACGATCTGACGCCTGCGCAGTCGGCAATGATCGCCGAGGAAGACAACGAGCAGGTTCGGGATATGCGGGAATCAATCCTGAAGCTGGACGACGATTACCGTGAACCGCTGGTACTGCAGGTACTAATGGGTCACAGCACACAGGAGATTGCGGAGCTGATGGGTTTGAAACAGGGCGCGGTACTGACACGACTGCATCGGGCCCGGTTGAAACTCCGCGACGTCATCATGGAAGACGCAGGCTAGGCCTGCATGGCAACGACAATGGAAAAATACACCTACCAGGAAGCAATAGCCGCCAACCCGGCGGTCGATCTCGAAGAGCTTGGGCTGTCCGCTGAAGAGCGCATGGAGGCCCGAGCGTTCCAGGTCGAGATGCAGAAGCTCGATCAGCAGATCGCCGGCGCGCTGGCGATTGACGTGCCCGAACTGACGATTCCCGAACTGCCGGAGATCGAGACCGGCAACGTCGCATCCATACAGAAATCGAATAAGCCCCGATTCCGGACGCCGGCCTTTATCGGTCTGGCTGCGAGCGTTGCGCTGGCAGCGGTTCTGGGCCTGCAGTTCTTCAACCAGGCGGAGACCTATCCGTCGCTGGCCGCCGAAATCGTCGCGCACCTCGAGCACGAGCCTCAGTCGCTGGTCATAACCACACGGCCTGTCTCGGAGCGCCGCCTGACGAGCGTCGTCAACGACAACGGGGTAGTTTTGGATCAGGGTGTTGGCCTGGTGACCTACGCACGGAGCTGCGTGATCAACGGCAAGACGGTGCCGCACCTGGTTGTGCAGGGTGAATCCGGTCCTGTCACACTCCTGTTAATGCCGGATGAGAAGATCGACAGTGCCGTGTCCCTGGTAGAAGAAGGTGTGAATGGTGTAATACTTCCGGTGGGCGACGGGTCTATTGCCATCATCGGAGAGCGTGAAGAAAGACTCGACGAGATTGAAGAACAAGTTATCGATTCCGTTACCTGGACGATCTGACGGATTTTTTAAACCCAGCCTGGAGACGGGCAAACGAGGTGCCTCTCGGGGTACTGACAAACTTAAAGAGTGTTAGGAGATAGAAATGTCTGAGAAGCAAATCGCAAAACCCGTAGCAATTGCCGTTGGTGCGGCTCTGGCCGGTTCTTTCGCAGTCGCTGGTACTGCCAACGCCGATACTGGCGCAAGCCCCTTTGCCATGACTACCTTGAGCGCCGGTTACATGCTGGGTGCCCAGGAAGGTAGCTGTGGTGAAGGCAAATGCGGCGGCGACAAGGAAGCCGGCGGCGAGAAAGAAGGCGAAGGTTCCTGTGGCGGCGACAAGGGCGGCGAAGG
>CAZFVT010000310.1:0-4681 GCA_964522355.1 uncultured Woeseiaceae bacterium
GCTGTTCCAGGACATTATCGTCATTCCCATGCTCGCGGTTATTCCACTGCTAGCCATCCCCGAGCTCGTGGCAGATACGGCGGGCGCTGCCGGTCATGGCGATGATGGCCACGGGGCGTCGTTTGTTGAGGGCCTCGCTGGCTGGCAGCAGGCGCTCGTGACGGTTGCCGCCATTGCCTTTGTGTTCGCAGCGGGCACTTACCTGACTCGCCCGTTGTTTCGGTTCATCTCACTTGCCCGGCTCCGCGAGCTGTTTACGGCCGTCGCGCTGATGATCGTCGTCGGTATCGCCCTGCTGATGATGCTGGTCGGCCTGTCGCCGGCGCTGGGGACGTTTCTTGCCGGCGTCGTCCTCGCCAACAGCGAGTATCGCCATGAGCTGGAAAGCAACATCGAACCGTTCAAGGGCCTGTTGCTGGGCCTGTTCTTCATCACGGTTGGCGCGGCGATTAATTTTCCGCTCCTGTTCGATAACCTCGGGCAGATTCTCGGCCTGACGCTTGGCCTCATGATCCTGAAGGCGGCCGTACTGTTTGCCCTGGCGCTGATATTCAAGCTCGGCGACTCCAGCCGATGGCTGTTCACGCTCGGTCTGGCGCAGGCCGGTGAATTCGGCTTTGTGCTGCTGAGCTATACCGTTGCCAACGGCGTCATTCCGACCGATGTGTCGGACAAGCTGCTGCTCGTCGTCGCCATCTCGATGCTGCTCACGCCGCTCCTGTTCCTGCTCTATGACAAGGGCATCGCGCCGCGCTTCATCAGCAGGCAGGCGCGCGATCCCGATGAGATAGACACGTCGGGTCCCGTCATCATCGCCGGTGTCGGTCGATTCGGCGGCATCATCAATCGCATCCTGCTGGCGGCCGGTTATCAGACGGTCGTGCTTGATCACCATGCCGAGCATCTCGACATGCTGCGCGCGTTCGGCATCAAGGTCTTCTTCGGCGATGCCACCCGACCCGACATGCTGCATGCCGCCGGCATCGAGCATGCGCATATGCTGGTGATCGCGATCGACGACCGCGAGCGGGCAACGGAGATGGTGCGTTACGTTGTTGAGAACTACCCGAAAGTGCACATCCTCGTCCGCGCGTTTGACCGCCGCCACGTCTATGAACTTTGGGCCGCCGGGGCGCGCGACGTCATTCGTGAGAACTTTGACGGTGCGGTTCGCGCAGCGCGCTCGGCGCTCGAAGCTCTCGGCGTCCATCCTTACGAGGCAGAGCAACAAACGCGCGGATTCGTTGAGAGCGACAAAAAGATGGTCCGCGAACTGGCCGGTCTCTACGACCCGGACATTCCCGTTCAGGAGAACGAGCCTTACATCGCGAAAACCCGGGAGATGGCGGCGTTAATCGAGGCGACGATGCGCGGCAGCAGCGCGGTGTTTGGTAGTCGCACAGACCGGGGCTGGGTGCCGCCCACGAGCAAAGATGTCGAGACGGTCGTCGCAGAAAACGCCGAGAAGGAGCCGGGCGACGACGCCTGAGGCAGCCTTCGCCTCAGAACAGGCGGGTATCAGAGGCCCGGCCGGATACCGCTGGCATCCTGGCGCGCCGTGGCCGTCTCGTCGGCGGCTCTCTCCAGCATGGCGAGCTGAGAGTGCTTGCCATCCTCCGTCGGCGCGCGCTTCCGGTAGCTGCCGTCCGACGACATCTCCCAGGCGCCGTGCGTGTCGTTAATCTGCAGGTCGAGCGCAATGCGGAGTTCGGCCTTGAGCACCGTGTCATCGATCGGCGTCAGCACCTCGACCCGGCTCTCGAGGTTTCGGCTCATCAGGTCGGCGGAGCCGAGAAAATACTCTTCGTCGCCGTTGTTGTGGAAGTAGTAAAGCCGCGCGTGCTCGAGGAACCGGCCGACGATGCTGATGACGCGGACGTTGTCGCTCAGGCCTTTTAGCCCCGGCCGCAATCGGCAGGAGTCGCGGACAATCAGGTCGACCTTAACGCCCGCCTGCGACGCCTTGTACAGCGCGCGGGTGATGTCCGGGTCCTCCAGCGCGTTGGTCTTGAGCTGCAGTTGGCCGTTGCCGTGCTCGCGCTGGTGCGCGATCTCGCGGTCGATCTTGTCCAGCAGCGCTTTCTTCATGAGCAGCGGTGAGACCAACAGCTTCCTGTAGCTTCGGCCGCTGAGCGAGCCAGAGGTCAGCAGGTTGAAAAGCTCCGTCGTGTCGGAGCCGATCTTGCCATCGGAGATCATCAGGCCCAGGTCACAATATTGTCGTGCGGTCCCGGAATGGTAGTTGCCGGTACCAATATGGACGTAGCGCCGCAGCTTACCGTTGGCCTTTTGGCGCAGGATCAGGGTTGCCTTGGTGTGCGTCTTGAAACCGACAACGCCGTAGGAAACGTGAATACCGGCTTCCTCAAGGCGGTTTGCCCAGCGAATATTCGCGGCCTCATCAAAACGGGCCTGGAGCTCGACGACCACCGAGACCTGTTTGCCGGCGGTTACCGCCTCGATCAGGAGCGGAATGATCTCGGAGGTGCTGGAGGTTCGGTAGACCGTCGTTTTGATGGCCAGCACCGAGGGGTCCCTGGCGGCTTCTCGCATCAACCGGGTAACGGAGTCGTCGAAAGACTGGTAAGGGTGCCTGAGCAGAATCGGACCGTTTTCGTCGAGCTCGGCGAACACAGAGCGCGCGCCGGCAAGGCGCGGCGGCGTCGCCGGTTCAAACGGCGCAAACTTGAGTACCGGTCGGTCGAGTTCGGCGATCTGCATCACGTCTCTCAAGCCGAGCATGTCTGAAATCTCGTAGACGTCCTCCGGGCCACTGAACTCCAGGTGCCGCATCAGGTAGTCGCGCAGTGACGCCGAGGTGTTCCGGGTAACCTCGAGGCGTACGACCGGGGCAAAACGGCGATCGCGGAGTTCGGCTTCGATCATTTCCAGCAGATCGTTCGCGAGATCCTCGTCGCGTTCGACAATCGCATTACGCGTTACCCGGAAGTAGCCGACCGAGAGTATGTCCGCGCCTGGGAACAGGAGGCTCAGATTGCTGGCAATGACTTCTTCCAGCGGGACGAAGCGTTCCTCGTCGCCGATCTGCATAAAGCGCGGCGTGCGACCGGAGGTCGGTACCTTGATGCGCACATAGTGAGGGGTTTCTTCCGCCGGATCGTGAAGCTCCGCCAGAAGATTGATCGACAGGTTGGAAATGAACGGGAACGGATGAGCCTCATCAATGGCGAGTGGCGTTACGAGCGGAAGCACCGAAGAGATATAGCGTTTCTTCACAACGCTCTTCTCTTCGTCGGTGAGCGACTCATAGCTGTCGATGCGTACGCCGTTTTCCCTGAGGGCGGCGAACAGCTCGTTCTTGATGTACGACCGGTCTGCCAGTTGATCGACGATGGTGTTCCGGCATTCTGCCAACTGCTGTTGTGGTGTGCGGCCGTCAACCGTCAGGGCGCTGACACCCGCGCCGAGCTGCTGCTTCAGCCCGCCAACGCGCTTCATAAAGAAGTCGTCGAGGTTCGAATCGAAGATCGACAGGAACTTGATGCGCTCCAGGAGCGGCGTCAGTTCGTTCTCCGCTTCTGCCAACACCCGACGATTGAACGCGAGCCAGGTGAGCTCACGGCTCAGATACAGATCCGGACTCTTGAGATCCCAGTCCTTGCCTGGCTTGTCGGAGTTGAGAGGTTCGGCGGTGGCCATGGTTATTCGCGCAGAGTGTCCAATCACCCAAGATAAGGCCGCGGCGTGAACGCTGCAATTAACCGTTTCACATAAATTCCGCGAGAACGTTCAAGGATCGCGCAATCATGTTTCCGGATGATGAACGTCCGGCGATGATTTGCGCGGTCCGCTACTCGTCGCCCGGACTGTCGCTGTCGAGGCGGTCGAGGTCGTTGCCGACAATCAGCTGGCGCAGCTCTGCAACGTAGGCGTCGCGGCGCTCGGAGTACTGAGATAGCTCGGCAGCCAGCGCGACGCCGGACAGCGCATCGGCTTCGCTGCGCTGGACCTTGCGAGCTTCACGAAAGCTCTTGTAGCCGCTGTGTGTATTGATGTTGCGCATGTAGCTCGCGACCGACTCAGCCGGGCTGTCGAAGGCTTCGACTTCATGCGTTCGGCCGGGCGCTCTCGATGCCGGCACGATGCCGCAGCCCGCCTTGTAGCACCATTGTCCGAAGTAGTTGTTGCCCTCCCGCGCAAAGCGTGAGGTACCCCAGCCGGATTCCTTGGCGGCCTGTGCGAGCGCAAGTGAGGGAGGAACCTCATCCACACGCAGCAGGAGCTCGTCGGTCAGCGAATCCAATGGAACGTTGCCACCATCGTTCGCCGTCGTATCCAGCTTGTAGTCGACGGCAAGCTGCTCAACGAATCGACGGTCGCTCGAGCCGGGCGCCGCCTTTTCGCTTATCGCCTCGAGGCGTTGACGTTGTTTTCGGAGCGTCGCGTTACCGGACTCGACAATCGGCAACAGGTAATCGAAAAAGGCGGCTTTTCGTTCAGGCCCTGCTTCGAACTGCCGAAAATCGGGCGCCGCAGCGACCTTGTTCATCGGCCCTTCGCTAACCGTCGCGATTACCAGGAGCACAGCAATCACGACGCCGAACGCGGCGGCAATGTGTCCGGGTTGTAGCTCGAAGTCCTTCACGGTTGCCTGGCGGCCTGATCGGGTGATGGGATCACTCTATCATGCGGTCGCAAACGGCCGCTTCAACGGCGCCCG
>CAZFVT010000311.1:0-4671 GCA_964522355.1 uncultured Woeseiaceae bacterium
TTGCGGCTGATCTGCGAAACCTTGTGGGCCGTATCCATTGAATCGTTGCCGCCGTTGTAGAAAAAGTAGCCGATGTCATGGGCCCGAAACACTTCAATCAGCCGCTCGTACTCGGCGCGGTTTTCTTCGATGCTCTTCAGCTTGTAACGGGCCGAGCCGAAAGCGCCTCCCGGCGTGTGCCGGAGCGCCGCGATAGCGGCAGCCGACTCTTTGTTGGTATCGATCATGTCCTCGGTCAGCGCACCAATAATGCCGTTTCGGCCGGCATAGACGTTGGCGATGTGCTTCTTGTGCTTCCGCGCGGTTTCTATGACCCCGCAGGCACTCGCATTAATGACCGCGGTGACACCGCCGGACTGTGCATAAAACGCATTACGGGCTGACATTGGGCTCGTCCTCGTGCTGTAGAGTCGGGGGCGGAGAGGATAACGGAAACGGCTCGACCGTTCATCGCCTGTGCCCGGGCGGCTGATTGACCTCTCCCGGGATTGCTTGTAGCTTTCCGCCATCGCGCAAGCCGCGCGGCCATTCGAGCTGTTTTCGATCAGGGGAAAATCATGCGCATCGTCTTGCTGGGTGCGCCGGGTTCCGGCAAAGGTACCCAGGCGAAAAAACTGATGGATGACCAGGGCATCCCGCATATTTCAACGGGCGACATGCTGCGCGCCGCGGTTGCCACCGGTACCCGCTTCGGCCAGCAGGCCAAGGCGATCATGGAGGCCGGTGATCTGGTGTCCGATGAAATCATGCTGGGCATTATCAGTGAGCGTCTCGCGGAGCCGGATGCCGCAGATGGCTTCATACTCGATGGCTTTCCCCGGACCAAGCGCCAGGCTGATGATCTCGAGGAGCTTCTGGACCAGTTAGGCCAGCCGCTGGACTCGGCGATACTCATGGACGTTGATTTCGACATCCTGATGAAGCGCCTGACGGGCCGGCGGACCTGTTCACGGACCGGCAAGCTGCTCAACATCCATTTCTCGTCCGCCGAGGAGCTCGACGCGGTGGTCGCTGCAGGCGGTGAGCTTGTGCAGCGTGACGATGATAAGGAAGAAACGATTCGTCAGCGCTTGAATGTCTATCGCGAACAGACCGCGCCGGTCGTGGACTTCTACCGCGACCGCGGCAAGCTTCAGACGGTGGCGGCCGAGGGGCCGATTGACGAGGTTTACGGACGCCTCCTGGCGGCCGTCGGCTAACGCCGCTCGCTAATCGTCAAGCAGCTCCAGGAGTTTCAGGCCGATAATCTCTCGGCGCCAGCCGCTCAGGCAGCGAGCGTCGCGACTGCCCATCATCATGGCCGCCAGCTCCTTTCGCGGGGCGATGATTTCAGCCGCTATCCCCAGCTGACCGGCCTCGTCGGCGACGACTTTTTGCATGACCTTGAGTAACGCCTTCTCACGCTCTCCGGGTCGTGGCGGAGGCCGATAGTCATGATTACCGTTGGCCGCCTCCGCCAATAACTTCAGCAGTTCCTGGCCGGAACGGCGTACCACGGCTGCCGGCATACCATCGATTCTTGCCAATGCCGTCTCGTCCCGGGGAAAGGACTGGGCGATCTCCAGCAGCACCGAGTCCCTCAGAATCCACTGGCGAGGCCGATTCGACTTCAGAGCGCGGCTTTCGCGCCAGCGCGCCAGCGCCAGCGCGGCGGTTCTGCTCTTGCCGCGAAGATTTCTCGCCCCTTTGAGGCGTCCTTCTGCGGATGACGGATCGACGCTGTAAAGCTCCGGATTGAGGAGTGCAGCGGAGTCCTCGATAGCCCAATCAAGTCGCGAACGCTCGGCAAGCGCTTCGGTGAGCTTTTCGCTGGCTTCCAGCAGGTACTCAACGTCCTCGGCTGCGTAGTCGAGCATGGCCTGCGGCAGAGGCCGGCGCGTCCAGTCCGCGCGGGTCTGGGACTTGGCGAGTTCTTTGCCGAACAGGTCATGAACCAGTCCTGCGTAACCCAGCTGCGGAGCGTGGCCGAGCAGCGCAGCGGCAATCTGGGTATCAAACAGGGCCTTCGGCATGCTTCCCGTCAGCTGATAGATGACTTCGATGTCCTGGCGGCCTGAATGCAGCACCCAGCTTCGGCTCAGCAGCCGGTTCCACACCTTGCCCAGGTCCTCGTGCTCCAGGGGATCGACGAAGTAGGTCGTCGAAGCCGTTGCAATCTGTACCAGGCAGAGTTGCGCAAAATAGGTTCGTTCGCGCATGAACTCGGTGTCGATCGCAATCGAAGAGTCTGTGTCCAGCGCCTCAAGCAGTGTGGTTTCGTTTTCGGCAGTAACAAGTACGGTTGATCGCATGATGAGTCGGCGTCCGGTGCAGTCGCTGAGCCTAACATGCCGGTACGCCGCGTGTTCTTCGCCAGCGGCCGACGCCTGTGCGACGATAGCGCCGGTAAAGGATATTCCGTCGCCGCAGGCAAACTGTGACCGTGCTGATTGCTCTACTGAAAACGTATCTGGACATCGTGGCGCTAAGAAAGAGCCCCGCAGACCTGCCGTCGTCGTCACTGGTGCTGGCCGTGTCCGTCATCCTGGTTGGCAGCACGTTCGCCCTGCAGTTCCTGCTATTCAGCACACCGTCTGCGAGCATCATGAACGTCCTCTACGGTTATGCCGCTGAACTTTCTGTTTACCTCTCGACGGCGACGTTGGCCGGTTTCTCCCGGCGCCTGCGGCAGATGCTGTCGGCCATCATTGGCTGCGGTGCGCTGATCGCGCTTCTGTCCGTCGCGGTGAGAATCCTGGCTTTGCCACTGGTTGGTGGTGTGGCCGCAAACGCGTTGGCGGTTCTGACGTTTTTCTGGGCCGTGCCGGTCAAAGGCCATATCATGGCGCGAACGCTCGACAGGCACTGGTTCATCGGCATCGCCGTTGCAATGCTGGCTTTCGTCGTCCGGTTTTCCGTTGAATCCATCCTGGTCGTCATCCAGCAGGGGGGTGGCAGTTAGCATGCACGTTCATATTCTTGGTATCTGTGGCACCTTCATGGCGGGCATTGCCGCCATTGCCAAGGGGCGAGGGCACACGGTGACGGGTAGCGATGCAAACGTGTATCCGCCCATGAGCACCCAGCTTGAGAAGCTCGGGATTTCCCTCACGGAAGGTTACTCACCGGAGCAGCTGGACCCCGTGCCGGATGTTGTCGTCATCGGCAATGCGATGAGTCGGGGCAATCCGGTGGTCGAGGCTGTACTCGACCGCGGGCTGATCTACACCTCCGGCCCGCAGTGGCTTTCCGACCACGTGTTGGCCGGTCAGCACGTCATCGCCGTGTCGGGTACCCATGGCAAGACGACCACGGCAAGCATGCTGGCCTGGATCCTCGAAGATGCCGGGCTCGATCCCGGCTTTCTGATCGGCGGCGTAGCGGGCAACTTCGAGGTGACGGCAAGGGTCGGCGGCGGCCGCTTCTTCGTCGTCGAGGCTGACGAATACGACACGGCGTTCTTCGACAAGCGCGCAAAATTCGTCCATTACCGACCGCGAACGGCGATCCTCAACAACCTGGAATTCGACCATGCAGACATCTACAAGGACCTGGATGCGATTCTCTGGCAGTTTCACCAGCTGCTGAGAACCGTGCCGTCGAGCGGTCGCGTGATCGCAAACGGAGGCGACCCGAACATTGGTCGGGCGCTGGACCAGGGCTGCTGGACGCCGGTGGAACGCTTCGGCCTTGGCGCGACGGCGTCATCCGATGATTTCGAGTGGCGCGCCGAGTTCAGCGACGCGGGTCAGGAGGGCTTTCGCGTCAGTCATGGCGAGCTGTTCGCGACCGGGCAGTGGTCGCTGTCGGGCGAGCACAATCTGGAGAACGCGCTGGCCGCCGTTGCCGCATCCGCCTCGGCTGGCGTCAGTCTGCAGGCCGCTGTCGACGCCTTGTCGCGCTTCAGGGGCGTAAAGCGCCGTCAGGAACTGACGGCGACGGTCAACGGCGTCGAGGTTTACGACGATTTCGCCCATCATCCAACCGCTATTCGGCGCACGATCGATGGTCTGAGAAAGCGATCGCCCTCGGCGCGGCTGATTATCGCGCTGGAGCCGCGCTCGAACACAATGAAAATGGGCGTGCACAATGACAGCCTGGGCGCCGCTTTGTCAGAGGCCGACGCCGTTTTCATCTATCGGCCGGCAGACTTTGATCCGGCGTTCGACGCGGCGTTCGAGAATCTGGGCGATAAAGCTCGACTGATTGGCGACTACGAACAAATGATCACCGAGCTTTCCGGTTTACTCCGTTCCGGCGATCGCATGGTCTTCATGAGTAACGGCGGGTTCGGTGCTGTCCGGCAACGACTGACTGAGGCGCTGGAAACGAAATCGCATGCCTGAAGCCGGGTGCCGTGTTACAACAGGGGCTCATAGCGACGAATGCGGGGCACGGCGCGGTTTGCGACCAGACTGACGGCAGGAGGCTGTCATGCAGATTCCATTGTTTCCACTCAATACGGTGCTGTATCCGGGAGGGCCGCTGCCTCTGCGGATCTTCGAAGCACGCTACCTCGATATGATTAGCAGCTGCCTGAAGGACGAATCGCCGTTCGGCGTGCTGCTCATCAAAGAGGGTGCCGAAGTCGGTGCTGCCTCCACCTACGATCTCGGCACCGTTGCCCGAATTGCCGATTGGTACCAGGGCAGCGACGGAATCCTGGGTATTACGGCGGTCGGCACCATGAAG
>CAZFVT010000312.1:0-4671 GCA_964522355.1 uncultured Woeseiaceae bacterium
TGGCCCTGGACCCGGAGCGACCTGCGGTCTGCCGTTTCCGCGACAAAGTGCCGGATCGCTTTCGTTCCAGCGAGTACTACCGGCAATACTGTGAGCGAACCCACCTGCTGGATGAGATGGATTACCTGCATCCGGTGTCCGCAGACACAACGCTTGCCTACGTCATCGGTCGTCAGACGCGCATGTTCAGCCGCGTCGAGCTCGACCGGCTGGTGGCGGTTGCGCCAACGGTGGCTGCGTCCATCGCCGAAATCTGGCGGCGGCCGCGCGTAGCTGTCGCCGACGCCGCCACGGACGCCGAGATGCATCGCCGCCTGACCCACTGTTTCGAAACCTTCGGCGAGTCGGTGCTGACGGACCGCGAACGGGAGATCAGCCAGCTGCTGCTGCGCGGCCACTCTTCCAAGTCCGTGGCGCGAGAGCTGGATATCGCCCCGGGCACGGTCATGGTTCACAAACGCAATCTGTTCAGCAAACTGGGCATCAGCTCCCAGTACCAGCTGTTCTCGCTGTTTATCGACAGCCTTCGAGACTGACCCGCAGTCATTCGACGATATGTCCAATCGGTTGCGGTAACGGCGCTACCGCCGATGCGGTATTCAGGACGCTCTTCATCACTTGGAAAATACCTGAACGGAATCGCGCGGCCCGACTCTGCTGCGCCTGCATCAGGGTGTTTGATCATGTTTGACTTCGACTTTGGGCTTGGCGAAGACATCGACATGCTGCGATCGTCCGTGACCGCTTTTGCGAACGACCAGATTGCACCGCGCGCCTCGGACATCGATCAGCAAAACGAGTTTCCGCGAGATCTCTGGCCACTCCTTGGCGAACTCGGACTGCTGGGCATTACCGTCGACGAAGACTATGGCGGTTCGAACCTCGGCTATCTCGCGCACGTCATCGCCATGGAGGAGATCAGCCGGGCGTCGGCGTCTGTGGGCCTTTCCTATGGCGCACACTCGAACCTGTGCGTCAATCAGCTGCATCGCTGGGGCACTGAAGAGCAGAAACGCCGCTACCTGCCGAAGCTCGTCAGTGGCGAACATGTCGGAGCGCTGGCGATGAGCGAGCCGGGCGCGGGATCCGATGTGATGAGTATGCGTACGCACGCGACGCGGGACGGCGACAACTTTGTCCTCAACGGCACCAAGATGTGGATCACCAATGCGCCGGAAGCCGACGTCGTTATTATCTATGCGCTAACCGGCGGCGACGATGCGAAGCCGCGCCTCAGCGCGTTCATCGTCGAGAAGGACAGACCGGGCTACAAGGTCGCGCAGAAGCTCGACAAGCTGGGGATGCGCGGTTCGGACACGGCCGAGATTGTGTTGGAAGACTGCCAGGTCCCGGCAGCGAACGTGCTGGGTGAGGTCGATGAGGGTTCGAGCATTCTCATGAGCGGTCTCGACTACGAGCGCCTGGTGCTCGCAGCCGGACCCCTGGGGATCATGCGCGCCGCGTTCGACTTGGTCGTTCCTTACGTGCACGAGCGCAAGCAGTTTGGCCAGGCTATTGGTACGTTTCAGCTGATGCAGGGCAAACTCGCTGACATGTACACGACCATGAATGCCTGCCGCGCCTACGTCTACAAGGTGGCGGAGGCCTGCGACCGGAACGACGCCACCCGTTTTGACGCCGCGGGCTGCATCCTTGTCGCGGCCGAGAAAGCAACCTGGATGGCCGGCGAGGCGATTCAGGCGCTTGGCGGTAATGGCTATATCAACGAGTTTGCCGCCGGTCGACTGCTGCGTGATGCGAAGCTCTATGAAATCGGGGCGGGTACCAGTGAGATTCGCCGCATGCTGATCGGTCGCGAGTTGTTCGAGGCAACCGCCTGATGCCGGTCTTCCAGACCCGGGTCAAGCCCGATTCCAGTTTGTTCGCTGACAACGAAAAGGCCAATCGCCAGCTGGCCCGGGATCTGAACGAGGTGCTGGCGAGACTCGCCGTTGGGGGCAGCGAGAAAGCGCGGCAAAAGCACGAAGCTCGCGGCAAGCTGCTGCCGCGTGAACGGATTCGGAGACTGATAGACGACGGAGCCGACTTTCTGGAGATAGGGCAGCTCGCGGCGTACGGCTTGTACGACGGAGAAGTGCCTTCGGCAGGTATCATCGCAGGCGTTGGCTCGGTGTGCGGCGTCGATTGCATGATTGTTGCCAACGATGCCACCGTAAAGGGTGGTACCTATTACCCGCTGACCGTCAAGAAGCACCTTCGCGCCCAGGAGATTGCCGAACAAAACGGACTGCCCTGCATCTATCTCGTCGATTCCGGCGGCGCGTTTCTGCCGATGCAGGATGATGTGTTCCCGGACCGCGATCACTTCGGCCGGATCTTTTTCAATCAGGCGAGACTGTCTGCCGCCGGTATTCCGCAGATTGCTGCGGTGCTGGGTTCCTGCACAGCCGGCGGGGCCTACGTGCCTGCGATGTGTGACGAGGCAATTATTGTCAGGCGTCAGGGCACGATTTTTCTCGGCGGCCCGCCCCTGGTGAAAGCGGCGACCGGAGAGATCGTTGACGCCGAGACCCTCGGCGGTGGTGACGTCCACTCGCGAATATCGGGGGTCACCGACCATCTCGCCGAGGATGACGACGATGCGCTGGCGACGGTTCGGGAAATCGTCGCCAGCCTCAACTGGCGACAGCAGGAACCTCTCGCCGTTCGTGAGGCGACCGATCCCCTGTATCCGGTCGACGAGATCTACGGCGTCGTTTCCCACGACTATCGATTCAGCTATGACGTGCGCGAAGTCATCGCGCGCATTGTCGATGGTTCGGAGTTCCAGGAGTTCAAGGCGCTGTATGGGCCAACCCTGGTCTGCGGCTTTGCGCAGCTGCGCGGTTATCCCGTCGGCATCGTCGCCAACAACGGCATCCTGTTCTCGGAATCGGCGCAGAAGGGCGCGCACTTCATCCAGCTCTGCAATCGGCGGGGTATTCCGCTGATCTTTTTGCAGAACATCACCGGATTCATGGTCGGCAAGCAGTCGGAACACGGCGGTATCGCGAAGGACGGCGCCAAGATGGTCAACGCCGTTGCGACCGCGAGCGTGCCGAAGTTCACGGTCATCATTGGCGGCTCTTTTGGTGCCGGAAATTACGCCATGTGCGGCCGAGCCTACGGGCCGCGCTTCCTGTGGATGTGGCCGAACGCCCGCATCTCCGTCATGGGCGGTGAGCAGGCGGCAACCGTGCTGTCGACGGTCAAGCGTGACGGCCTTGAAGCGCGCGGTGAGGACTGGCCGAAGCCGCAACAGACGCGCTTCGAAAACAAGATTCGCAGGCAGTACGAAGCCCAGGGGCATCCCTATTACGCCAGTGCCAGGCTGTGGGACGACGGCGTGATCGATCCCGTCGATACGCGCCGAGTCCTCGGTCATGCGCTGGCCGCTTCGCAGAATCGCTTCCGCGATGGAGAGTCGCCGTACGGCATCTTCCGGATGTGAGAGGCGGCGGAAGTTTCTGCGCTATCATGCGCCATCGCCAACCACGGGGGTATCATGTCCGGTCTCAAAGGTAAAACACTGTTCGTCACCGGCGGGAGCCGGGGAATCGGTCTCGCTATCGCGCTAAGAGCAGCGACGGACGGTGCAAACATCATCATCGCGGCCAAGACCGACGAGCCTCACCCCAAGCTGCCCGGCACGATTCATACGGCAGCAGAAGCGATTCGGGAGGCGGGCGGCGAGGCGCTGCCAACCGTCTGTGACATTCGCTCCGAAGACGATGTCAAAGCGGCGGTCGCCGCGGGCGTCGAGCGATTCGGCGGCATCGATATCTGCATCAACAATGCCAGCGCTATTTCCCTGCGGCCGACGACGAAGACTTCGATAGGCCGATTCGACCTGATGCACCAGGTCAATACCCGAGGCACGTTCCTCGTGTCACAGAGCTGTCTGCCGCATCTGAGCGCGGCAGAGAACCCGCACATTCTGAATATCTCGCCGCCACTGAACATGGAAGAAAAGTGGTTCGCACCGCATGTGGCTTATTCGATCGCCAAGTACGGCATGAGCCTCTGCGTGCTCGGCATGGCAGGCGAGTTTCGCGAGCAGGGCATTGCGGTCAATGCGCTGTGGCCGCGGACGGCCATCGCCACGGCGGCGGTTCAGAACCTGTTGGGTGGTGACGAGATGATTCGCCGGTCGAGGAAGCCCGAGATCATGGCGGATGCCGCGCACGCGATCCTGACGCGCGACGCCGCGAAGACGACCGGCAACTTCTTCATCGATGACGAGGTGCTCGAGTCCGAAGGCGTGGCAGACTTAAGCGACTACGCAGTCGACCCGGGCGTCGGTGAGCTGATGCCGGATTTCTTCGTCGACCCGCGATCGGACTGACGATGACCGACCGGCAGCGCCAGTTCGAGGGCACTCGCGACGTGCGGGAAGCCCACCAGTTTGACGTCGATCGCCTTGCCGAATACCTGCTGAGCCATCTCGACGGTTTCTCCGGACCCCTGACGGTGAGTCAGTTCAAAGGGGGACAGTCAAATCCGACCTACCTCCTGACGACCCCGGATCAACGCTATGTGCTGCGACGCAAGCCGCCCGGTGATCTGCTTCGATCGGCACATGCGGTGGACCGGGAATACCGCGTGATCAGCGCGCTCTATGCCGCCGGATTCGCGGTTCCAAGGCCGTACCTGCTGTGTGGAGACGAGGAG
>CAZFVT010000313.1:0-4647 GCA_964522355.1 uncultured Woeseiaceae bacterium
CTTAAAATCCGTTATCCGAAAGGGTGTGCGGGTTCGATTCCCGCCCCGGGCACCAATCCTCTCGGCCTCGCGGGCCGACCGAACGCCGTCGATTCACATGCGTTTCCTAACTGCCATTGCCTTGATGTTGTCCAGCGTGAGCTGCCTCGCCTGGAGCGACACGGGACACAAGGCCATCTGTGAGATCGCCTACCAGGAGCTGGACGCCGCCGCGCGGGTCGAAGTCGACCGGCTGATCGGGGCCGATCTCGAGTACTCGAGCTTCGCCGAATCCTGCGTCTGGGCGGATGGCCCGCCACGCCAGCGGCCGCCGGACCATTTCATGAATTTTCCACGGACGGCCCAGGCAGTGACGGTCGCGGACTGTGTCACCGCAGAAACCTGTCTTTTCACCGCCATCGGTGTCGACAGCCGAATTCTGGCTGCGTCAGGCGCATCGGATGCCGAGCGCCTGGTGGCTCTGAAACTGCTTGGGCACTGGCTGGGTGACATTCATCAGCCGTTTCACGCCAGTTTCGGCGACGATCGCGGCGCGAACCGGGTCGAAGCGATCCTCGAACACAACGGGGAGTCCGTGGATACCAACCTGCACAACGTCTGGGATTACTGGATCGTCAGCAAGCGACTGGGCGAGGATTATCGCGTTTTAGCGACAAATCTAAGGCGATCGGTAACCGACGCGGAGCGAGACCAATGGCGGCGTTCGGGCATGACGGAGTGGGCGAATGAATCGTTCCAGATTGCCATTACAGCTGATACTCGCTACTGCGTTCAGCAAAGCGGCGCGTGTTGGTACTCCGCCAGCAACTACAGTCTTGATGACGGTGAGACGCGCCGGCAGGAGGCGCTCGGCGAGGAGTACTTCACGGCGCATGCCGATAACGTAAGGCGGCGTCTGAGCCAGGCCGGCATTCGGCTGGCCGCGCTGTTGAACGCTTTGCTGGCGCCCTGACACCGACGTCTCGCGGACCCCAGATTTTGCAGTCACCGGGCTATACTGTGCCCCGACAAGAACGATAAGAAGCCAATGGCCAAGCTGTATTTCTATTACTCCTCCATGAACGCCGGCAAGTCGACGGCGTTACTTCAGTCGAGCTACAACTACCAGGAGCGGGGCATGAGCACGCTCATCCTCGCGCCGTCGCTGGACGACCGATACGGCATTGGCAAGGTGACGTCACGCATCGGGCTGGACGCCAACGCTCGTCATTTCGGCGAGAACGAGGACCTGTTCGCGATTGTTTCCAGGCACTGCGCCGAGGGGCCGTTACACTGCGTGCTGATCGACGAGGCGCAGTTCCTGACGAAAGACCAGGTCTTCCAGCTCGGCCAGGTTGCTGACGGTATGGATATCCCGGTGCTGGCCTACGGGCTGAGGACAGACTTTCAGGGCGAGCCGTTCCCGGGTAGCAAGTATCTGCTGGCCTGGGCGGACAACCTGAAAGAGCTCAAGGCCATCTGCCACTGCGGTTCGAAGGCCACGATGGTGCTGAGGCTTGATGCCGATGGCAACGCGGTGACCGAGGGTTCACAGATCGAGATCGGGGGCAACGATCGCTACGTCTCGATGTGCCGCAAGCACTTCAAGCAGGCCTACTACAAGGATGTGCGGAAAGCGTCGACGGGGTAGGGCGCGCTCGCGCCGGTCGCTGAAGGCTAGTCGTTTTCCCCGGACACCATTTTCTTCATGGCGTCGATCGGCATGGTCTGGGTGCTCTCGCCTGACAGCATGTGCCGCATGTCTTCCAGCGTCTTCATGATGACCGTTTCGGTCATCGCGGAATCGTCCACGTCAACGCCTCGTTCCGCCGCCGGGTGCACGAATTTGATCGTGTGGTTGCCGAAGGAAATCACGTCGTCATGGCGCATGACGTGATTGGATACCCGCCGGGAGTTCACGTAGGTACCGTTCGTGCTGTTGAGGTCCATGAGCAGCGTGGAAAAGCCCTGGAATACCAGCAGCGCGTGATGTCGGCTGACGTGGTCGCTGTCCAGGGTCAGGTCATTGTGGTTGGAGCGCCCGATCAGCAGCCGGGCACGCTCAATCTCAATGTCGTCGATCAGCTTGCCTTTGCGGGAAATCAGCAGACGCGGCAGCGCCGCATCGAGATCTGCGGCTGAATCGACCGGCTTCAGGGCCTCGACGGCAACGCGCATTTCCTTGGGCAGTTCCCGTCGCTCGACGAGGTCCGGCGTCAGGGGCAGAGTCTCGGCTTTCGCCAGGGCAAACAGCGCCAGCCGGTCAATAATGCCCGGCCAACCGCCGCTGCTCATATGAATGTCCACGCAGACGTTGTCCGGCATCATCTCGGCCGGGTTCGAGGCCCCGGCCGCGTAGAGCTTGGCATGCAGGTAGTCGCGAGTCTCGCGAAGCACCATCGGTTTGATTTCGTGCACGCCGGTAACCCGGGAAGCGATGTCCTTCAGCTTGGCATCGGTCATCAGCGCTTCTGCGCTGCGCTCACAGGCTAGCACCACCCGGATTGCGCTCTGTCGGTTGGCCTTGATGTCGGCCAGCTCACAGAGCATCTGCAAAACCGGCGGCTCCAGGTGGTGGCAGTTTTCGATCACCAGCACCGGCGAGTGTCCCGTCACGGTCTGCTGCATGGCAACGACCCGGAGCATGCCGAGGACTTCGTTGGTCGAATCGAGCTCGATGGGATAGCCAAACTGCTCGAGGGCCTTCCTGAGCAGTTTGTCCGAAGTCAGGTCGCGGGCGTCAATGACGGCCGACGATACGTCCTTGCCGAGCGATTCGATGAACTGGCGGACGATGGTCGTTTTTCCGGACAAGGTTGGCCCTTGCAGAACGCCCAGCCCATGGCGGTGGTTGTAAGTAACCTCGAGGAATTCCAGGGCTTTCCGATGTGCCGCATACGCAGAAACCGCCAGCGGTGCCCCACTGACGCGAAATGGTTGCTCGCTGAGCCCCGCCTCGCTTAGCTCCATGACCCCTTAACTCGGTTTTGAAACCTGTTTATTCTCTGGAGATGGCAGCTTCGCTTTCTTTTCGTAGTAGTCCGAAGCGGCCAAAATTTAGTCTATGCGTACGGGCCTACTGCTGCAAATGACAAAAAAGTGACAGCCTGATCAGAGCGTCGCATGTACAAAATTCGAACAGATTTCATGTTAATTTTCTAAATAATTGTTTTAAATAAGTTTTCATGTAAATCTTCACGCCTTCCGGCACGTAACTTGACGAAATATTCGAGCTAAGTCCTTGACCGAACTCCTTCGTGGCGACGCGCTCACGCTCTATCGCGGTGACCATTGCCTGTTTACCGACCTCGACTTTGCGCTAAATGCGGGCGAGGCGATGCTGATTCAGGGCCCCAACGGCAGCGGCAAGACCAGCCTTTTGCGGTGTGTCGCGGGATTGCTGGACCTGGAAGAGGGACAAATCCTCTGGCGAGACCGTCCAACCCTCAGCCATCGGCAGGAATTTCACGCTGATCTGGCGTGGTTCGCTCATCGTCCCGGCTGCAAGCGTGACCTTACTGTGGTCGAGAACCTGCGGCTGGAGGCGGGTCTCCGACACATGGCGTTCGAGCGGCTGGATAGTGTACTTGAGCGACTGTCGCTGACCAGGGTAAGAGACCTGCCGTTCCGGGCTCTGTCCGCGGGTCAGCAGCGTCGCGTCGCGCTGGCACGGCTGCTGCTGTCCACGGCGACGCTGTGGCTTATGGATGAACCGTTCACCAACCTGGATGCCGCAGGGCGTGAGCTGGTTATCGCGGTGATGCGCGAGCATCTCGACGGCGGCGGCAGCTGCCTGTTCGCCTCGCACCTGGACGTTGAGCTGCACGATGCGATGCCGCGGGTGAAACTCGCATGACGCCTTCATTGCTTAGCGGCTACCTGTCGATGGTGCGGCGGGATCTGGCCCTGGCGTTTCGCCGCCCCGGCGATGTCCTCAACCCGTTGTTTTTCTTCGCCGTCGTCAGCACGTTGTTCCCGTTGGCCATTGGCCCGGATGAAACCCTGCTGCTGACCATTGGTCCCGGCGTGGTCTGGGTGGCGGCGCTGCTTGCGACCCTGCTGAGCCTGAATTCCTTATTCCTGAGCGATCTGGAGGACGGGAGCCTGGACCAGGTGCTGCTGAGCCCGCAGCCGTTGCCGCTTTTGACGCTCGGCAAGGCCACGGCGCAATGGCTGATCAGCGGGCTGCCGTTGGTGTTGGTGTCGCCGGTGGTCGCAACCAGCTACCAACTGCCCGGTGCATCCACCACGGTCATGATGATCACGCTGGCGCTCGGGACGGTGAGTCTGAGCCTGCTCGGCTCGATCGGCGCAGCGCTTACCGTCGGCCTAAACCGGGGCAACGCGCTGCTGAGTCTGCTGGTGCTGCCGCTGGCCATGCCGGTACTCATTTTCGGCGCCCGTACGGTGTCGCTTTCGGCCAGTGACGACGGCGTCGCAGCGGGTATTTACTTTCTGGCGGCATACTGCATGCTTGCGTTAAGCTTCGCGCCGTTCGCCGCCGCCGCCGCGCTGAAAATCAGCAATGAATGACTGGACCGCGCGCCACGGGCAATCGAGCGCTGGCGCGCCATTAACGATGGTTTGATGAACAATGTGGACGTTCTTTCACAAGCTCGCTTCTCCGCCGCATTTTTACCGCATCTCCAATCTGTGGATACCCTGGTT